>DATJPH010000212.1:0-3227 GCA_035506475.1 Bacteroidota bacterium
GGAGCGCGGTTTCTTTCGCCTCGGGGATCCAGCCCAGGAGGTGGTCCCGCTTGGCGGCATCGAACGGCTCCCGCACCCCGCCCGCCACGGCCCAGGGGGTATGGATGCGCCTGCTCCCGAGGACCTCGATGATCTCCTGTCCGAACTTCCGGAGCCGGATGCCCCGCCGGGCGAACTCCCTGTCCTTCGCGATGAGTCCGAGGACGTTGCGCGTCGCCGGGTCCGAATCGAATCCCAGGAGGAAATCGGGCGCCGAGAGGTGGAAGAAGCTGAGGGCGTGCGACTGGATCCACTGCGCCAGCGTGATCAGCCGGCGGAGCTTCTCCGCCGTCTCGGGGATGGCGACCGCGAGGATGTCGTCTCCCGCCTTGGCCGAGGTAATCAGGTGGCTTGTCGGGCAGATCCCGCAGATGCGGGAGGTGATCCCCCCCATCTCCCACATGAGCCGGCCCTCGCAGAACTTCTCAAATCCCCGGAACTCGTTGACGTGGAACCTGGCGTCGATGACGTTCCCCCGCTCATCGAGATGGATCGTGATCTTGGCGTGCCCCTCGATGCGTGTAACCGGCGATATCGTGATCGTTGTTGACATTCTCTCCTCAGTTCGTCTCTTATCCGTACCGCAGGTACACGTGGGACAGGGCAGGCAGTTTCCCCTCGAGAAGCTGGCTCACCGCGAACCATATCTGGTCGGCGGTCGGGGGGCAACCGTGGATGAACGCGTCGACCCTGATGCTCTCGTGCAGGGGGCGCGCCTGCTTCATCAGCTCCGCGATCGTCGGGTAGTCCCTGGGGACCTGGGGGGTGAGGTCCGCGAGCTGGATGTACGACCGCTCGAGCACCGCATCCACGTTCAGGCCGTTCCGCATCGCGGTCACGTTCCCCGTCACCGCGCAGTCGCCGAACGAGACCACGAACCTGGAATTGCGCCGGATGAGATGCGCCAGTTCCTCGTGCTCCGTGTTGGCGATCGCGCCTTCGACAAGCGTCACGTCGACGTTCGGTGGAAATGTCTTGACGTCGGCGATCGGCGAATAGACCAGGTCCATCCTGTCGGCAAGCTCGATGAGCCGTTCGTCCATGTCGAGGAACGACATGTGGCACCCCGAACATCCGCCAAGCCATGCTGTTGCGACTCTCGGTTTCATAATCCTGTTCAATGTTGTTACTCTTCGTCGGAATCGACGTTCACCCACTCCCGCTTCTGCCGCGCGTTGACGATGTAGCGCAGGAAGTCGGTCTTCTTCTCCATCTCGGACACCGCCTCCCCCTTGTTGATGAGCGCGCCGGTGGGGCAGACGAGGACGCACTTGCCGCAGGAGGTGCAGCTTTCCGATGTTCCCCACGGCTGGTTCAGGTCGGAGATGATCTCGCACTCGATGCCGCGGCCGGAGAGATCCCACGTGTGTGCCCCCTCGACCTCGTGGCAGACCCTGACGCAGCGCGTGCAGAGGATGCAGCGGTTGTGGTCGATGATGAACTTCTCGTGGGACGCGTCGAGCGTTTTCTTCGGGTAGAGGTAGGGGACGCTCGCGTGCGTGAGTCCCGTTTCGTACGCCAGGTTCTGGAGCTCGCAGTGGTTGTTCACGACGCAGACGGCGCACTGGTGGTTCCCCTCGGAAGCCAGGAACTCGATGATGATCCGCCGGTATCGCCGGAGCTTCTCCGTGTCGGTGGAAACGACCATCCCTTCCCTGGGTTTCGTCGTGCACGCGGGGAAGAGCTTCGGGGAGCCTTCGATTTCGACGAGGCAGAGCCGGCAGGCGCCGACGTCGGAGAGCCCGTCAAGATGACAGAGCGTCGGTATCGAGATCCCGTGCTGCCGCGCGATGGCAAGCAGGCTTTCGTCGTCCTTGCCGCTGACCTGCTCGCCGTTGATTGTGAGCGTGAGTATTGCCATGAGCGTGTCCTGTTACCGCGTTGGTGACTGTTCGGTTGTCGTGCCGGCGGGCACGTACCCGTCGGGCGTGGTGACGAGCTCCGTGTATTCGTTCCTGAAGAACCGGAGCGTCGAGAGCACCGGGTTCGGCGCCGACTGTCCCAGCCCGCAGAGGCTCGTCTCCTTCACCATCTCGCACAGCTCCTCGAGGAGCGCCAGGTCGTCGGTCGTGCCTCGCCCTTCGGAGATCTTCTGGAGGATGCCGTGGATGTGCACCGTCCCCACACGGCAGGGGACGCATTTGCCGCATGATTCGTCGACGCAGAATTCCATGAAGTATTTTGCCACGTCGACCATGTTCGATGTCGAGTCCATCACGATAAGCCCACCGCTCCCCATGATGGAGCCGACCGTGGCGAGGGATTCGTAATCCACCGGGAGGTCGAGCGCCTCGGCAGGGATGCATCCCCCTGAGGGTCCGCCGGTCTGTGCGGCCTTGAACGTCGTCCCTTCCGGCGTTCCCCCGCCGATGTCGAATATGATTTTCCTCAGCGGGATCCCCATCGGGACCTCGATGAGCCCGGTGTTGCGGATCTTCCCGGCAAGCGCGAACACCTTCGTCCCCGTGCTCTTGGGGGTGCCGATGGAGGCGAACCAGGCGCTCCCCTTCCGGATTATCGGGGCGATATTCGCGTACGACTCCACGTTGTTGATCAGCGTCGGAGCGCCCCAGAGCCCCTTCTCTGAAGGATAGGGGGGGCGCGGCCGCGGCCGTCCCCGTTTCCCTTCAATGGACCTGATCAGTGCCGTTTCCTCGCCGCACACGAAGGCGCCGGCGCCGATCCTGAGATCGACCCGGAAGTTAAACTGCGATTCGAATATCCTGTTCCCGAGAAGCCCGAGTCTCTCCGCCTGCTTGATGGCCAGACGGAGCCTTTCGATGGCGAGCGGGTACTCGGCGCGGACGTAGATGTACCCCACCGAAGCACCTGTGGCGTATCCGGCGATTGCCATTCCTTCGAGCACGCGGTGCGGATCCCCTTCGAGCACGCTCCTGTCCATGAATGCCCCCGGGTCCCCTTCGTCGGCGTTGCACACGACGTATTTCTGGTCACCCTGTGCTTTCCGGACGATCCCCCATTTGAGCCCTGTCGGGTACCCCGCGCCCCCGCGGCCCCGGAGCCCGCTCTTGCGGATCTCTTCGACGACCTCCGCGGGCTGCATCTCCGTCACCACTTTCGCGAGCGCATCGTACCCTTCGGCGGCGATGTAATCGTCGATCTTCTCCGAATCGGTGTTCCCGCAGTTCTCGAGGACGATCTTCACCTGCGAGGAGAAGAACGGACCC
>DATJPH010000213.1:0-4917 GCA_035506475.1 Bacteroidota bacterium
CCGCGAAGGAGATCACCAGGCCGCTCCCGATCATGGTCTTCATCGGAGATGGGGAGGGGGGGCTCAAAGGTGACGGGTATGTCGACTGCGGGTAGATCCGGACCGTCGACAAGGCTGTAAGACTGTTGCACAAATGCGGGCATCTTTCGCCGGCGCGCATGACGGAAGTAAGCAGGGCCCTCCGCATATCACTTGACCTCGATTGATTCTGTTATGAAATAGCTGTTCATTTGATCGAGCTCTTTGACACCCCCCTTGCTGATTCCTGAGTGAGGGGGGTATTTTGTGTGGTTCCTTTCCCGTACACCCTCGGTGAGAAAGGTCGGTCCGATGTTTGTCCGTGTTCAGTCGTTGTTCTTCGTGTCCCTCGGCACCCTCTCCTTCTCCTGCTCTTCGCCGAGCGGCCCGGATCCCCCCTTCAGGCCGCTCTCGGACCAGGTTCCGGTCGTCACGGGGATACGCATCACGAATTCGGAGGGACCTATGCAGCTCGCCGTCTGGGGGGAGCCGTCAGACATCAACATGCCCTCGGGTAATCCGCCTGCTGCCTCGCCGTTTGAATTGGACAATCCCTACCCCAATCCCATGGACGCGGGTACAACCCTGGAATTCACACTCCCCCGTCAGTCTACAGTCTCGATGTGGGTTGTCCGCGCCCGGGGCGTCGCCTCAGACAATACGGGCTACTTCAATGTCGGCGGCGGATCGATGTATTCCTTCCCGACCGTCGTCAGGAAACTCGCATCCGGAAAAGCTCTTCCTGCGGGGCGTTTCGCGGTGAACTGGGACAGCCGCGACGAAAACGGGAGCGACGTGCCGACGGGATTCTACAGGGTCTACTTCCAGGCGGGGGACTTTGCAGCTTTTCACGATATTCTTCTCGCCCGGTCGCCGTACGATCTTCCTCCCGGTCTGAGGAACCCCGGTATCCACTAACGCCGAAGGAAATCTCCATGCGCACACACCTCGTCACGCTCACTGTATTGCTCCCGCTTTTGCTTGTACTCCCCCCTTCCTCCGGCTTCGGTCAGGAATCTGCATACGCCGGGAGAGTGGGATTTTCCGCCTCGATTCAGGGGAGCCAGGGTGACATACTCGTTCCCGTCTGGATTACAGATTCCTTTTCCCTGGCCCCGTCACTGGGTCTCGTCTGGGCGCAGGACAGCGGGACCGACGTCCGGTTCGCCATTGTCCCCCGCGTCTACTTTCGCAAAGACAGGATAGCGCCGTTCATCGGCGGGAGGATCGGGGTACTTGTCAGCAGCCCTTCTGTCGGAAGCAGCACGACCGACTGGGTTGTGGGTCTGGCAGCCGGAGGGGAGTACTTTCTCGACGACCACTTCAGCCTGGGGGTGGAGTCGCAGCTCAACCTCTCTATCTCGGATGAGAATTCCAACCGGTTCGGCAATCCCGATGGTACGACGCTCAATACGGCCGCGGCCGTATACGCGACCTTCTACTTCTAGGCCTGGCCATGAGCGTGGTATTGATTATCGTGATCGTCGTCCACGGGTTGATCCACCTCCTCGGGTTCGTTAAGGGGTTTCACCTCGCGGACGTCGACCGCCTGACCTTGCCGGTTTCCAGGATCTCCGGCGTGTTCTGGCTCCTGGCAGCTCTCCTGTTCCTGTCTGCATCCGTTCTCCTTATGCTCGATATCCGCTCCTGGTGGGTCGCCGCCGTTCCCGCCCTGCTCCTCTCTCAGTACCTGATCGTACGTTCCTGGAGTGACGCAAAGTTCGGAACCGTGGCAAACCTCCTGATCCTGGTCCCGCTGGTTGTTGCGGTCGCCGGCGCCCTTCCTTCCGGGTTCGCACATCGGTTCAGAACCGAAGCCGAACAGAGGCTATCACGGAGTCAGGACACCTCTGTCGTCACGATGGGGGACCTTGAGCGCCTTCCCCTCCCCGTCCGGAAATACCTCGTCTACGTCGGTGCGGTAGGAAAGCCAAGAGTCCACAATGTCCGGGCTCTCTTCCGGGGCTCGATGAAGATGAGCGTGGATGCCGGGTGGCTTGACATATCCTCAATGCAATACAACTGGTTTGACGACCGGACGAGGCTCTTCTACATTACGTCGTCGATCTTCGGCGTCCCGTTCGACGGTCTCCACATGTATGTCGGAAACAACGCCACGATGCAGATCAGAGTGGCGTCGATGTTCCAGGTGGCTGATGCAAAGGGGGAGAAGATGACGAGGGGGGAGACAGTGACGCTTTTCAACGATATGTGTTTCATTGCCCCCCCGTCATTGATCGATACGTCTATCCAGTGGAAGAGCCTCGATTCGCTCAGCGCCGAGGCGAGGTTTACGAACAGGGGAAATACGATCACGGCTCTCCTCTCATTCAACGAGAAAGGGGAGTTGACGAATTTCATCTCCGGCGACAGGTACCTCTCTTCCGACGGGAAGACGTACGAAAGCTATCCATGGTCCACGCCGGTAAGCGATTACAGGGAGTTTGACGGCCGGAAGGTGGCTTGGTACGGAGAGGCCGCCTGGCTGATGCCCAAAGGTGAGTTCACCTACGCGAGGTTCCATCTGCAGGAGATAGAATACAACTGCAGGGATTTCAAAGACGTCAGGTAAGGAGCCAATCGTGAATCCGACCTCTGCATTGAAGCCTCTTCTTTTCCTCCTCCTCCTCTCCCTCTCCGGTCGGCTCTATGCCGGCACGCGGCCCGTGATCTATACCGGGGCCCGCCCCTCCGCGAAGGTCCAGCTCGCGGCGAAGGAGGTGAGGAGGTATGTCTACATTGCCACCGGCGCACTCCCGGGAATCAGGACCTGGAAACAGGGTATGCGCGCGCCTGCAATCTCCGTCTTCCTTGTTGCCTCGCCCGACCAATTCCGGGCTCTCCCCGTCGGTCTGTCCCTCCCCGCGGCCGCCCGAACCCTCGGGACCGAGGGCTACTGGGTGAAGACTGTCAGGCATGCCGGGAAGACCGTGCACATCATCGCCGGCGGAAGCGATACAGGTGTTCTGTACGGGGCATTTGCATTCGCCGAGTGCTTCGGCGTGAGGTTCTACCTGGATGGTGATGTCGTCCCTTCGGGCATCGACGTGGAGAGTATCGCCGTGGAGGAGAAGACCGGAAAACCCCTTTTTTCCATCCGCGGGATACAGCCGTTCCACGATTTCCCGGAAGGGCCCGACTGGTGGACACGGGACGATTACAAAGCGGTCCTCTCCCAGCTCCTGCGTCTCAAAATGAATTTTGTCGGGCTTCACACATATCCGGAAGGGGGGATCGGGCCCGAGCCCCTTGTCTGGATCGGGCGGAAAGAGGATATCGGGGCTGACGGGAGTGTGAATGCCGCATACCCCGCCCGGCATTTCACGAACGTGAACGGGACATGGGGCTACGCGAAGCGTCTCACATCCGCGTATTCAAACAGGCTCGGGGACCTGTTCGACAACGACGCGTACGGAACCTCGTACATGAAGGGGATGAACGGATGGCCGGCGGGCGCCGGGGGGGAGAAGGCGCTCTTCGATTCCTCCGCGGCTTTCTTCTCGGATGTCTTCACGTACGCCCGTGATCTCGGGATCAGGACATGCGTCGGGACCGAGACGCCTCTTGTGGTCCCTGCGCGCGTCAGGGAGCGCCTGGCTGCGACGGGGGTCGCCGCCTCAGACACCACGCAGGTGCTCTACGAGGGGATGTTCGAATGGGTGAAGAGGCACTACCCTGTCGACTACTACTGGTTCTGGACCCCCGAGGACTGGACGTGGAGGGAGAACACCCCCGAGGAGCTCCGGAAGACGGCTTCGGATCTGGAGTCGGCGATCCGCGCAGCCGGAAGAGTGAACGCCCCCTTTACGCTGGCGACCTGCGGGTGGGTGCTGGGTCCGTCGAGTGACCGTTCATATTTCGACAGGATTCTCCCGAAAACCTGGCCGATGAGCTGCATCAACCGGTACGTCGGGTTCGAGCCGATCGAGGAAGGGTTCACCCGGTCCGCCGGGAGGCCTCTCTGGGCGATCCCCTGGATGGAGGACGATCCCGCTCTCTCCCAGCCGCAGCTCTGGGCTGGAAGGATGAGACGCGACGCCCTGGACGCGGCGGCGTACGGCTGCACGGGGCTGATCGGGATACACTGGAGAACGCGTATACTCGGGCCCAATATTGCGGCGCTTGCCTCCGCGGCGTGGGATCAGCCCTGGAACCCGAATCTCGGCGTGAAGTCCACCCCTGAGGCTGCGGCTGAAAGAAAGAAGACGATGAACCTGGACTTTCCCGTCGGCGACTTCTACAGGGACTGGGCGAAGAGAAATTTCGGGGGGGATTCATCGGACGCCATAGCATCGATATTTAACCGGCTCGACGGGGGTCCACTCTTTCGCCCCGCGGCCGGACTCCGCACCTGGATGCCCCGGCCTGCCGACTGGATCGACGGGCCGGGGGGGATAAAGGCCGATACGCTGGTATGGGAAAAACGGAGCGCCGATTACCTGTTCGTCGATACGCTTGAGTCGCTCGGGGAGACCATTTCGGCTCCCGGCGCGCGGGAGCGTTTCGGATACTGGCTGGGCATGTTCAGGTATCTCCGCTCGGCCGGCAAATTCTCATGTACGCTCGGCGAGATACAGAGGCTCGCGGAGAAGGCGTCGAAGGACTCGACGGGGGGCCGATCGGCGTACTGGGAGAGGTTCGTCTCACTCCGCAAGAGGCAGATCCTCGAGCTCGATGAGGTCCTCACGCACCTTGTCGAAACTGTCAGCACAAAAGGGGAGCTCGGCACCATCGCCAACTGGGAGCAGCATATCCGCGAGCTCTCGCTCGAGAAGCCGGCCGCCAGGATTGAGAATCTCATGGGGCGGTCTCTCCCCGATGAATGCAGGCCCTCCGGCAGGCTTCTGGATGTGAAGAGGATGATCGTCCCGACCGTGCGGAACACGCTCCGCAGGGGGG
>DATJPH010000214.1:0-3889 GCA_035506475.1 Bacteroidota bacterium
TTATTCACTGACATGGGTAAGCCCGGAACAGACAAAACTGAACGGTTTCCCCTCTTTCTGGTGTTTGAGAAGGTGTATCTTCTCGATCGCGTTCTTGCTCTCGATGCTGCACCCGATGCCGTATACCGTGTCGGTGGGGTAGATGACGATCCCGCCGGTACGGAGGACTTCCACGGCGCGCTCGATGAGCCGTGGCTCGGGGTTGACTGGATGGATGGCAATTCTCATAGAGCACACTCTCCGAAGCCTGTGTATAGGTACAAAGAATTACAGATAATGGCAACGCGGTGAGCGGCGCGTTCATGGTGGGGGAAAGAGAAATCCCCTTTGTCGTCCGTCCGAGCGCGCGTGCCCGCCGCGTGTCGCTCCGGATACGGGAAGCCGGGCTTGTGGAGGTCGTGGTGCCGATGCATCACCTGGTCCCGACGCCGGAATCCGTCCTCCGGCACCATGCCTCATGGATACTCCGGACGTTCGATCGACTCAGGCGTTCGGGAGGGATGGCGGGACTCCAGAGCGTGGGGGACGGCTCCCGCATACTCTTCCTGGGTACTGAAAGGACGATCAGTGTGCTCCGGGAGCAGCGGCGCAGGCCCCTGATCACGCTCGACGAATCCAGGATCGTCATACGCCTCACGCCGGAGAGCCCGGAGGACGTGAGGCCTCTCCTTTCGCGCTGGATGCGTGCCCGCGCAGAGACGATCATTCCGCTCCGCGTCGACGAACTGAACGAGCCCTGGCGTTTCCGGTATTCCGCCGTGACCGTCCGCAACCAGCGTACGCGGTGGGGGAGCTGTTCCCGCCGTGGGGCGCTCAGTTTCAACTGGCGGCTTGTCATACTCCCGACGGAGGTCGCCGACTACCTGATATGCCACGAGCTGGCGCATTTGAAGCACCTTGACCATTCCCACCGGTTCTGGAAGCTCGTCGAGACTCTCTGCCCTTCGTACCGGCAGTCGGAGCGCTGGCTCCGGAAACACGGCCGCTCCGTCCTGCTGTGACGTGCGTCGCACGCGCGGGAACCCCGCTTGTGTTTCCCCGTCGAATTGCCTATGATGCCTGAACGATGGCACCCCCGCTGGACATACTTCTCGTGGAAGACAACCATGAGCATCTCAAGCTGACGACGTACATCCTGAAGCGGAACCACGTCCCCGGTGAAATCCACGTCGTGCGGGACGGGCAGGAGGCCATCGATTACCTGTACAGGAAGAACAAGTTCTCCGATGCTTCGCTCAGTCCCCGCCCCTCGCTTGTCCTCCTTGATTTCAACATACCCCGCGTGGACGGGAAGCAGGTTCTCAAAATGATGAAAGAGGACGAACGGCTGAAGGACATACCGGTCGTCGTCGTGAGCTCATCCAACCGCCAGGAGGACGTGGCCTTCGCCGCCGCTGCGGGGGCCAGCGCGTACATCTCGAAGTCGTCCGGTTTTGAGAAGCTGAACGAAGCGCTCGCCAACGTCCATACGTTTGCCTCTTCCCCGAAGCCCTGATACGCCTCCGCTTGCTACTCGCTCCCGATTGTCGTACTTTTTTTGAATTCGGTTCGCCCATCTTCCGCAGTCAGCACTCATGTCCAGCTGGATCGCTGCAATCGTCGGTCGTCCCAACGTGGGGAAATCCACGCTTTTCAACAGGATTGTGGGGCACAGGGATGCGATCGTGGACGATGCGCCCGGCGTGACGCGGGACCGGCACTACGCGGAAACGGAGTGGGGAGGAAAGCGGTTCACGCTGATCGACACGGGGGGGTTCGTCCCCGCCTCCGACGACATTATCGAAAGCGCCATACGCGAACAGGCGCAGGTCGCGATCGAGGAGGCGGACGTCGTCCTCTTCGTCGTCGACGGCAGGGAGGGGAAGATACCCTCGGACGATGAGATTGCAGGGATACTCCGCAAAGCACAGAAGAAGGTCCTCCTCGTCGTCAACAAGCTCGACGGCGATTCTGTCTCCGCGGGGCTTGCGGAGTTCTACGCGCTCGGGCTCGGGGAGCCTGTCCCCGTCTCGGCCCTTGCGGGACGGCGCGTGGGAGACCTCCTTGATCTCGTCGTGCGCGACATCCCGGGGGAGGGGAGCACGCAGAGCGATCCCCGCCTGAAGATTGCCGTAATCGGGAAGCCGAACGTCGGGAAATCGTCGTTCGTCAACGCCCTGCTCCAGGAGGAGAGGCATATTGTCACGGAGATCCCCGGGACCACGCGGGACCCGATCGACGCGATCCTCCGGTTTCACGGGGAGGAGATCCTCCTTGTGGACACCGCGGGACTCCGCCGGAAGAGCAAGATCAGGGAAAGCGTGGAGTTTTTCAGCACCGTGCGCACGCTCAAGAGCATCGAGCGCTGCGACGTCGCGGTCGTCCTCCTTGACGCGACACAGGGACTCGAGCACCAGGACCTCCGGATTATCGAGACCGCGATGGAACGGCGCCGCGGCGTGGTGATCGCCGTGAACAAGTGGGACCTGATCGAGAAGGACGACCTCACGGCCCGGTCCTACGAGCGGGCGCTCAAGGAGAAACTGAGGATTCTTGATTTCATCCCGGTGATCTTCATCTCGGCGCTCATGCGCCAGCGGATTTACAGGGTCATCGATCTTGTCAAGACGGTTGACGCCGAGCAGAACAAGCGCATTGCCACCAACGAGGTGAACGATCTCCTCGGGAAGGATATCGCGACGACGCCCCCCCGGAGCCGCTCGGGGAAAGAGATCAAGATCAAGTTCATCACGCAGGTGCGCGCCAAACCCCCCGTCTTCGCGTTCTTCTGCAACGAGCCCAGGATGATCGACGATACGTACAAGCGCTTTCTGGAAAACAAGATCCGGGGGCACTTCACATTCAGCGGTGTCCCTCTCCTTCTCACGTTCAAGCAGAAATAGACCCATGGTGCGTCGGATCCTTGTCGTCGGGGGACTCGCGGCCGGCCCGAGTGCGGCAAGCAAGGCCGCCCGGACGGACCCCTCTGCCGAGGTGGTCCTCTTTGAGCAGGGGGAGAGCGTCTCGTACGGGGTGTGCGAGATCCCGTATCATATTTCGGGGGAGGTGAAGGCGGAGGACCTTTCGCCGTTTTCTCCCGACAAACTGCGCACGACGCGCAGGATCGACGCCCGGACGCTCCACCGCGTCGAGGAGATCCAGGCGAACCGCCGCATCCTCCTGGTGCGGAACCTGAAAGACGGGACGACGGCCCGGGAGAAATTCGACAGGCTCATTATCGCCACGGGATCCCGGCCGAAGCGGCTTGGCTTCGAAGGGGAAGATGCGCGCAACGTGTTCCGGGTGAAGGCGCTCGACGAGGCCTTTGCGCTCAGGAAGTTCATCGCCCAGGAGCACCCGGCCACCGCGGTGATCGTGGGGGGCGGGTACATCGGCATGGAGATGGCGGATGCGCTCCGTACGCTCGGCATCGACGTCACGGTGCTGCACAACGCGAGCCTCCCCATGAAAGGGCTCGAACGGGAGACCCGCGAGCAGATCCGCGCCGAGCTCGAAAAGAACGGCGTCAGGTTCGTCGGCATGGCCGGCACGGCCGGCTTCGTCCGGGGACGGGAGCAGAAGGTCACGCACGTGCTCACGGGGGATGGGACATTCGAGGCAGGACTCGTCGTCGTGGCGATCGGTGTCGAGCCGAACACGGAGCTGGCCCGTGCGGCGGGGATACGCACGGGCGTCTCCGGCGGGATCAAGACGGACCAGCGGCAGCAGACCTCCGTCGACAATATCTACGCCGCGGGGGACTGCTGCGAGGTCAGGAACCTCGTGTCGGGGCGGCAGGCCTACATTCCTCTTGCCACGATAGCCAGCAAGGCGGGGTGGACCGCGGGAGAGAACGCCGCGGGGGGGAACGCGGTGTTCAGGGGAGCCATACGCGCGATCGCCGTCCGTG
>DATJPH010000215.1:0-3759 GCA_035506475.1 Bacteroidota bacterium
GCGGATCTGTGCCCGGGCGGGGACGCTCCCCCGGGCACAGTGTGTGAGCAGTGGAGGAGACGGTGCCGCACGGACGGTTCGATGGTGGCCGGGCGTGCAGGCACCTTCCTCCATTGTCTGTTCCCTCACAGATCCATGTGAACGTCAGGAATAAATCGGGGTTAGCCATGTCGCGCCATCACTGCCTGCTTTCCGTCCTCTCTGTTCTACTCCTTGCTTCTCCCTCTTCACGTGCAGGTCACAATGGGGGCGGACACCATGGAATTCGCTCGGCACGTTTGGGTTTTCCGGGACCCCTCCGCCCGGTACCCATGACGCGCCCGGTGGATCTCCTCTGGCCTCCGGTCATCATCGAGCCTCCCGGATACTCTCCGGCGTACGGGTCGTACCAGCCGGCAGGTGACCCTGAGCCGGCTCCCCCCTCGGAGAGTGGAATCTCGGTGAGACTCGATGATTGCATGGATAACTCCGCGATGGCGGGATACAATTTTGCGTCGCGGAGCATCGTCGCCTGTGACGATTCAACCGTCGATATCTATCTCTCCTTCGACAAGGACGGAAGCTACTATTTCCTTGTCCCCGAGGATACCCAGATCAAGGACGTCGGTGCGCACACGGCGCTGAGAAGCATCAGGCTCATCAAGCCGGGTGACTGGTATGAGGGCCATGCCGCCGAGCTGATTGCGGGTCACGTTTACGTGGTGTGGGCGTCTACCGGGGATCTGTACCTTGTGAAGATCGATGCGTTGTGGGAGAAACACGTGATGTTCAGCTGGTTGTGGCATTCCCACCTCTCCAGGGAGGCAGCCGAGAGATTTCTGAAGGACAACGCCGGCGGGCCATCCGGGTCACCCTACTTCTCGCGGTAACGCGGGCCGACCGCGGGATCGACACTTCCGGTCAATTTGACTTTCAGCCGGAGGTGGGTTAATATTACATCCTGACCACCCCCATGAGAACACTCCCCCTCCGGACGCTCATTATCGCGCTCCTGCCGGTTGTCGTGACCGGCGCTCTTTCTCAGGGGGGCGCCCATGGGCAATCCGGGAAGATGGAGGTCCGCGAGGTGTTCGAGGATGTCCAGATGGGAATCTCCCGGGGAAATGTGGCGCTCTTCTCCCCCCATTTCCACAGTCAGGTTCGCGTCACCCTCCCGGGTGGGCAGACCGGACTCTACAGTGCCAATCAGGCCTATTATCTCCTCGAGAATTTTCTTCACAACCGCGCACCGGTAAGTTTCTCGTTTTCAACGTTCGGGGAATCTGACAATACCCCGTACGCAACCGGCAGCGCCGGATTCACATTCCAGGGGATCCGCCGGCGAGCACAGGTTTATGTTGCGCTCGCCCCCGAACGTGGGCGCTGGGTGATCACCCATATCAATATCTACTGATCACATTGGCCGGGTACTTCACCTCCTTGCGTGCATTGCTTAGCCGGGCCAGGATCCCGACGGCCGCGCTGGCCGCAGTTGCCCTCCTTGTCCTCCTCGGCCTTTCCCGCACCGTGCACTGGGTCCTCGCCTCGTCGTACGAGAGCAGGTGGGATTCGGTGAGCACGGATCAATGCAATGCCAATCTCACCCTTGCGATCGCCCGTTTTACCCTTGAACAGAAACAGCTCGTCGATCTTCTCGGCGATCTCGCGGCAAGCGCGGAGGTCCGGACCTATTTTCTCAACAAGGGGAGCGACCGCACGCCCCTGTTTGACCGGCTCTCACAGCTCAGCCGCGATGAGGGGGTGGGGGTTGACGTGTACGACGACAGGGGGGAGCTTGCCGCATGGGAGGGGCCGGGAGGTCCCGTCACGGCGGGGGATCTTGCGCGTGCGCTTGGCGGCCGCACGTTCACCTACGTTGTCCGGAATCCCGTCTCCTCAGTCCTCATGATCGGTATGCCGCTCAGGATTGCCGATACCGTTCGGGGTGTGGGGGTCATCCGGCGCACAATCGATTCCAATGCACCGTTGAACAACCCGCTTCTCAGGCAGGAGGCTGTTGACGAGAGGCTCTCCCGGGAGCTCGGGACGTTCGTGGAATTCTCGTTTGCGGGCGAGGGGGAGATCGTCCACGACAGCCGTTACTGTTCGGGGCCGATGTACGGCCTTGACAGCACGTTTCTGGGGACGGTCAGCGTGCTCCGTCCGGTGCGTGCGACATTCTTCGATGCACTGGGGAACACGTTCGAAAGAATAGATGCCCTGCTTTCCGTTCTCCTCCTGCTCTTCGCCTGCTGGGCTCTTGCGCGGCCCCTGTCTGCGATCAGGAGCGTTCCGCTCAGGATCCTATCGGTCACCGTGCTTATCTGGGCAATCCGGTACGCCCTTCTGTGGCTCGACGTCCCCTCGGGTTTTCTCTCTACGGGAACGTTCGATCCGGGTCTGTTCGCCTCCAAGTTCGGGTTCGGCCTCGCGAAATCCATCGGCGAGCTGACGATCACCACGGTGGCCCTCACGCTCAATGTTGCGTTCGGCGTCCGGTTGGGGCACAACGATACGGCCCTCAACGTCCCGCGCCGGACGCTCCCTCTTCCCGTGCGGCTGGGCGCCGCGGGGGCCGCCGCTGTTCTCATATTCTGGATTCTCCGCGGCTATGCCGCGGCAATCCGGAGCGGGGTTTTTGACTCGGGGCTCACGTACTTCGATGCGCGCGTGCTCCTCCCGGCGCCTCCTCTTATCTTCATGGTCCTGAACTTCTTCCTTCTTGGCGCCTGCACGATCGTCGCGTCAGTGGCGCTTGCGCTCGCACTTGGGAGGTGGTGCGGGAAAGGGAAAGAGGGGACTGTGAGTCCCCGGGGATGGCTCGGGGCCGCAGGGTTCCTGGTGGCCGCCGCGGTCGGATTCGTATTTTTTGATTCGACTCCGCTCGTTTCGATCGTCTACAGGCTCCTGTACGGGGCCGGGGTTCTCGCCGCCGCGCGGGCGTACGATCGACGTTCGGCCTCAGGAGCTGCCCCGGGGCCGCGGCGGTACCTCCTCCTTGTCCTGGCAGCCTCTGTCGTCATGCTGTATCCCCTGCTGGACGACTATGTGCACGAAAAGGACCGCGACAGGGTGGAGGTCTTTGCTGCAGAGGAGCTGAAGCCTGTGGACGGGTGGCTCAGGCACGTCGTCGAGGAAGGGCTGCAGGGTTTCGAAAGCGACGATTACCGGGAGCGTCTCTCCGAAGGGGATGCCGGGGACGTCTCGGGGATCGCCTTTGAGCGGTGGTCGGCGAGCCTCGCCTGCAGCCAGGGATATGATGCGATGTTTTCGCTGATCGATCCCTACGGCCGGGAGGCGAGCCGGTTTGTCATCGGCTCGTCCATTGCCGGGATGACGGAGGCCGACACGTCGCTCCCCCTCGCTCCCCGGACGATCATCCGTGTCAGGAACTTTGGAACCGGGGTCAACGCGCTCAAAGTCTATGCCGGCTCGACGCCGATCCTGGGCCCCGACAGCGTGATTCTGGGTCACGCACGGGTTGTCGTCGCCGCCGGGCAGCAGGCGCTCTTCCGGGGAGAGACGCCGGCGATACTCCGCGGCTCCTCGGAATCACGCCTTGAATCGTTCTATCGCCGGATCACCCTCTCGGAATACCGGGACGGAGTCCTCCTGACCTCGAACAACCCCGTCGTTCCCATCGCGCGCGCGCTCCCGGAATCTGTCAGCGAGTATTTCGCAGACTCCACGCGGACCTCGCTCTGGGGTGACGAAGAAATCGACGGCGACCATTACGAGACATTCTTTGTCCGCCGCGGTCCCACAGGGATTGTCTCCCTG
>DATJPH010000216.1:0-2826 GCA_035506475.1 Bacteroidota bacterium
TGTTGACCGGCGTTGTTCCGGCGCAGAATGAGCTACAGGTACCTGCCCAGACTTGACGTATTCGAGGGCTTTCCTCTCGCGTCTCAGGTCGGCAAGAAGATCATCGGCATGCTGGTAGCGTTCGTCCCGGTCTTTGGCTAGCGCCTTCGACACAATCTCCTCGAGCCGCGGAGAAACGCGGTTATTGAATCGCGCCAGGGGCTGTGGTTCCTCGTTGATGATGGAGTAGATAATCGCCGATTGGTGTTCGCCGCGGAACGGCAGCTGCCCCGTCAGCAGTTCGTACAGGACGATCCCGAGCGAGAAGAGATCGCTCCGGCGGTCGATGTCCTCCCCCTGCGCCTGCTCGGGCGACATATAGGATGCCGTCCCGAGCGTCGAGCCCGCCCGGGTCAATTTGCTGGCGCCCTTCAGCTTGGCCAGTCCGAAATCCATGATCTTCGCCTGGTTGCGCGCCGTGAGCATGATGTTGTCGGATTTGATGTCCCGGTGCACGATTCCTTTCTCGTGGGCCATCGCCAGGCCTTCGCAGACCTGGATGCCGATATCGAGGACGCTCTTGACCGAAAGCTGCTCGGATTCAACGATCTGTCGAAGTGTTCTTCCCTCGCAATACTCCATTGCGATGAACATGTTCCCGTCGACCTCGTCGATTTCGTATATCGTCGTGATGTTGGGATGATTGAGCGCGGAGGCGGCTTTCGCCTCGTGGACGAAACGCTCTTTCTCCACGGCATCCGAGGTCATATGCTGGGGAAGGAACTTCAGCGCCACCGGCCGGTCGAGCTTCGTGTCCTGCGCCTTGTACACGATGCCCATCCCCCCTTCGCCGAGCTTCTCGATGATCTTATAGTGGGAAATCGTCTGGCCGACCATGGGACACCTGCACCGGGATAGTGTCGATTACCATTGTTTCATGATCTCCGAGAAACATTCAAGCCCGCTCGGGATGACAGCGCCGTAGCCGTGGCCCGGACGGGACCACGCGCCGGCCAGGTAAAGATTCTTGATCGGCGTCCCGTGTCCGACGCGCACGTTACCGGAGTTGTTTACAGTCTGGTCCCACCCGTATATTGCTCCGCGGTGATTCCCCGTATACCGCACGACTGTCAAAGGCGTGCTCACGTCGCGGACTTCAATGGACTTGCTGAGCCCGGGAAGGAGAGCTTTCTCGACCCGCTGTATCAGTATGTCCGCCATCCTCTCTTTTTCCTTCTGGTACTCCCCCTTGTTCCCTGCCGCGTAGTCCTTTTCGAACTTCTCCCATGGACCGTACCCCTGCAGCGCCAACAGGCTCACCGTGTTCTTCCCCTCGGGTGAATAACCGTGATAGATGTTGTCGTAGAGTGAGAGGCCGATACCTCCGTGCTCCACGTCTCCGCTCAATGCCGCGGCATACTCGGCCTCCGGGTCGTACAAAGGCTCCAGGAATATCTCGGAATCCGTGATGCCGGTCTCCTTGACAAGATCCTTCTTCAGGCCGAGGAACACCTGGAAACAGGAGAGGCTGACGCTGTAATTCTTCCATTTTGCCTCTTCGCCGGCGAGCACCTGCTCATCACCGACCATCTTCTTGAACAGGTCGAACGGATTGGTGTTTGCGACCACGACGCGGCTCTTGAACTCTTTCCCGTCAGCGGTTGCGACGCCTGTGGCTGCTCCGTCCTTCGTGAGAATCCTGTCAACTTTTGAGCGAAGCAGTATCTTCCCCTTGTGCGCTTCGATATACTTCGCCAGGGCGTTGCTAATATCCTGTGAACGCCCCCTGGGGTAGTACCCTCCATACGTGAGATATCCCATAAACGGAAGGGCGTAGTAGAAACAGGAGAGCTTCGAAGGAGGGAGGCCGTAGTAGACCCATTGCCCGGATATGACTGCCTGAAGCTTCGGGTTCTTTACGCGCGTCTCCAGCATCTGGCCCCACGTTTTGCCGTTGAACCTGGCAAGGTGGGGGAAATCCTCCACGAACCGGCTCATGTCGATGTTCCCGTGGGCGGCGGAGAGGCGGCCGATGTCCTGAGCCAGTCCCTGCATGTCCGCGAATATGCCGGCGATTGCCTCTTTGTCCTGGGGGAAGAGTCCGCTGAGTGTGCCGATATAGGCGGCCGGGTCCCTCTGAGGGACGCGGATATCGTGGTCCGGATAGATAGCCCTGAACAGCGAAGGGTGTGGGAGGAACTCCACGTCGGTAATCTCGGGGAAGCCGTCGATGAGATTGCGTACGCCGTTCCGTTCGCCGACGGTGGTTGAGTGGAGCGAAACATCAAAGAGAAAACCGCCGGGCCGCGCAAACGCTGTGGCAAACCCGCCGGGTTTATCATGCTGCTCAATCACAAGCGCCTTGAATCCCTGCCGCGCAAATGCCGCGGCACAGGAGAGCCCGCCGAGGCCGGAACCGATAATGATTGCGTCGTACTCGTCTGTGTCTTTGGCATCGCCCTTGCCAACAGGGAACGCGCTCCAGTCGATGGCCGCGGCGGGGAAGGCCGCAGCGAGCATCTTCAGGAACTCTCGGCGGGGAAGAGTGTAGTGTTCCATAGGATTTCTCCTTCGAAGTCTGCGACTGCGTTGATGCAGGATGCTTGGTGGCCGGGACGGAAACCTGCCGCGACGACTATCGCGGAAACAATGCGGGTGATGATTGCGGAAACCATGTGGCAGCTCGTGCCGGACGGAGGATGCCAGAAGGTACAGTGGTGAGATTGCAGAGTCAAATCAACCGACTCGCTTTGTCCTAATCATGAGGCGACCCGCCAAGAATATCAGGTTTTGGACACGGTAGCACAAAGCGTTTTCCTCTGTTTTTCGGATTCATATGCAAATGTG
>DATJPH010000217.1:0-6433 GCA_035506475.1 Bacteroidota bacterium
CCGATCGTGAGCCGCACGGCTCCGCGTTCCTGCCCACACTGCGGCGGGAGCGACCTGCGGCAGGACGAAGACGTCCTTGACACCTGGTTCTCCTCGTGGCTCTGGCCCTTCTCCGTCCACGACTGGCCCGCGCAGGATGCCCGGGGGACGTCGGCCGACCTCCGCTACTTCTACCCCACGGACACGCTCGTGACCGCGCCCGAGATCATATTCTTCTGGGTGGCCCGGATGATCATGGCCGGGTTGAAATTCGGTCCGTCGTTCACGGGCTCGCAGGACGCCGCGCGCAACGTACCCTTCCGCGACGTCTATTTTACGAGCATCGTCCGTGATACGAAGGGGCGGAAGATGTCGAAGACGCTCGGGAACTCCCCGGAACCGCTCGAGCTCATCGCCGAGTACGGCGCCGACGCCGTCCGGTTCACCATACTGGCGCTCGCGCCCGTAGGACAGGACGTGATCTATGCAAAGGAGAAGAACGAGCTCGGAAGAAACCTGGCGAACAAGATCTGGAACGCGGGGCGCTTTCTCCTGATGAACAGGGACCAGACCGGCGAGGCGCCCCGCGCCGGGGCCTTCAACACCGATCACGCCGACCTTGCCGACAGGTGGATCCTCTCGCGGTTGCATTCGACGCTCGGGGATGTGGACGAATCGCTCGGGGCGTTCGAGTTCAACAGGGCGGCGCGCCAGCTCTACGGGTTCTTCTGGCACGACTTCTGCGACTGGTATGTCGAGATGATCAAATCCCGGCTCTACGGGGCGGAGCCTCTCCCTGTCAAACAGGCCGTCGTCACGCGGGCGCTCGACGTGTACGACGCGGCGCTCCGGCTCCTGCACCCCATCATGCCGTTTGTCACCGAAGAGCTCTGGCAGACGATCAGGACGAGGCCGGAGGGGTCAACGATCATGCGGGAGAGGATCCCTTCTCCCGAGCCCGCATTGATCGACACCGCTGTCGAGCGGCAGATGGCCTACGTGCAGAACGTCATCGAGGCGGTCCGCACGATACGCGGAGAGATGTCCATCCCCCCGTCGAAGGAGATCACGCTCCTGATGACCCGGGGGGCACAGCACCCCGAGCAGGAGGTCCGCCGGTACGAAGGATACATGATGCGCCTTGCGCGGGTGACGTCGCTCGCGATCATCGAGTCCGGAACGCGCCCCCCGCTCTCCGCCTCCGCGGTCGTCGACGGGGAGGAGATATTCGTCCCGCTCGAAGGGCTGATCGACCTCGACAGGGAGCGGGCCCGGCTTGCGAAGGAGATCGAACGGGTGACGCAGATGCTGAACGCCGTCACGTCAAAGCTCGCCAACGCGTCGTTCGCCGGAAAGGCTCCGCCGGAGGTCGTCGCCAGGGAGCGGGAAAAACAGTCGGCATTCGAGACCAACCTGGCCAAGCTCTCCAGGAGTCTCGCGCAGCTCTCGGCGGAGCGATGACGATGACCCCGGGCCTCTTCGCTCGCGCGGGTCCGGCGCTCACCCGGGAGCTCGTCCGGCTCTGCGGCCCCGGGCACGTGCTCCTCGAAAAAGAGGCGCGTGAGCCGTACGGCCACGACGAGACAGAGGACCTGGTGTTCCCCCCGGAGGTCGTCGTCCGGCCGGCCGATGCGCGCGAGATCGCCGCAATCCTCCGCCTTGCCTCGAGGGAGCACGTCCCCGTCACCCCCCGCGCCGGGGGAACCGGACTCTCCGGCGGCGCGCTCCCCGTGCACGGGGGGATCGTCCTGTCGCTTGAACGGCTCAACCGGATCCTGGAGATCGACACCAAGAACCTCCAGGCCGTCGCCGAACCGGGGGTCATCACGCAGGTCTTCCAGGAAGCCGTCGAGCGCGAAGGGCTCTACTATCCCCCCGACCCGGCTTCCCGGGGGAGCTGCACGCTCGGCGGGAACCTCGCGGAGTGCGCCGGGGGGCCTCACGCCGTGAAGTACGGGGTAACAAAAGACTACGTCCTGGGGCTCGAAGCGGTACTCGCCGGCGGCGAGACGATCACGACCGGCGCGCGCGTCCTGAAGAACGTTGCGGGATACAACCTGACGCAGCTCCTGATCGGCAGCGAAGGGACGCTCGGCGTCATCACGAAGATCATATTCCGGCTGATCCCCCTCCCCCGCCTGCGCAGCGTGATGCTCGTCCCCTTCCACTCGCTCGAGGCGGCGGTCGATTCGGTCGCGGAGATATTCCAGGCGGGGATCACCCCCTCGGCGCTTGAGTTCATGGAGCGCTCCGCCGTCCGGGCCGCCGAAGAGCGGCAGGGGAAGAAGTTCCCCGGGAGCGACGCCGAAGCCCAGCTGTTCATCGAGGTGGACGGGAACAACGAAGGGGCGCTCGCCTCGGACATGGAGGCGATCGCGGCGGTCGTCTCCGCGCACGGCGCCGCCGACGTCCTTGTGGCCGACGGCCCCGGGAAAGTTGCCGATGTCTGGGCGCTCCGCCGGGGGATCGGGGAGGCCGTCAAATCGATTTCCGCCTACCGGGAGGAAGACACCGTCGTGCCGCGTGCCAGGCTGGCGGATCTCGTGCGGGGGGTCAAAGAGATCTGTGCACGGTACGGGATCACGTCGGTCTGCTACGGGCATGCCGGCGACGGCAATGTCCACGTCAACCTCCTGAAGGCCTCGATGCCCACCGAGAGCTGGGAGGAGGGGATCGAGCCTGCCATCGAGGAGATATTCCGCCTGACCGTCGCACTCGGCGGGACGATCTCCGGGGAGCACGGGATCGGGTTCACACAGAAGCCCTACCTCCCCATCGCGCTTTCCGATGCCGAGATCAGGATCATGAAGCTTGTCAAGGAGGCGTTCGACCCGTCAGGGATACTGAACCCCGGGAAGATATTTCCCTGATTGGCATTTTCACCCGTAGTCGCTATATTCCCTGATGACGACTGGTGCACTCCTGACCTGAATGTGACGCCATGAACCGGGCGACGATCGACCGCATCATCGACGAGATACTGGCCGAGAAGCTGAAAGGGGGCATCCGTGCCCCGCACGACTGCTGCCAGGGAGGCATCTGCGCCGACAACCTGTGCGTCGTGCACAACAAGGAAGGTGTGCGGAACATCGTCGGCAACGGGGCCTCGCGGATCACCGCCGGCGCCGGCGTGGAAGCCGCAGGCGGCGTGGAAGGGGACCTTGCCGGACTCATCGACCACACCCTCCTGAAACCGGACGCAACGGTGAGCGAGATCGAGCACCTCTGCGCGGAGGCGGTCAAGTACTCATTCGCGAGCGTCTGCATCAATCCCGGATTTGTCCCCCTCTGCGCCCGGCTCTGCAGGGGGAGCAGCGTGAAGGTGTGCACGGTGATCGGCTTCCCGCTGGGAGCCACCTCGACAGCCTCAAAGGCGTTCGAGGCGGAGCAGGCCATACGGGACGGCGCCCAGGAGGTCGACATGGTGATCAACGTCGGCATGCTCAAGACCGGGGAGTACGGGTACGTCGAATCGGACATATTCGCCGTGGCAAGCACGGCGCGCCGCTCCCGGGTGCTTGTGAAGGTCATCATCGAGACGGGGCTCCTGACCGATGAGGAAAAGGTGAAGGCCTGCGTGCTTGCCAGGCGTGCCGGTGCGGATTTCGTAAAGACGTCGACCGGGTTCGCCAAGGGGGGAGCCACCGCCGGGGATGTCGCGCTCATGCGGCGGGTCGTCGGAAGCGCCATGGGGGTGAAGGCCTCGGGAGGGGTCCGCACCCGCGAAGACGCTCTGGCGATGGTGGCCTCGGGCGCCGACCGGATCGGCGCCAGCGCCAGCGTGAAGATCGTCGGGGGCGGCGACCCGGGCACGAAAGGGTACTGATGAAGGCCTCTCCCCTGGTCATGATGGCTTCTGCCCTGGCGGTGTTCCTCCCGGGGTGCGGATCGACCGAAGAGCCGGCCGCAAGGCCGCAGCCCGTCCAGCCTGCGCCCGAGACGGCGCCGCAGCGCAGCGTGCAGTTCAATACGCGCGCGGACACGGTGACCGCGGTGCATGCCGCGGAGCACGGGACGGTCGGCGCCGCCGGGAGGACCGCGCAGATCCGCTTCATGGTGCAGATCGGCGCGTTCAAGGATCCCCACCACGCCAGCGCCGTGCAGGCCGAAGCGCGGAGGCGCTACCATATGCCCGTGCTGAACGACTACCTCGCCGGGAGCGGACTCTACCAGATCCGGATCGGCTTCTTCGAAACGCGGGAGACGGCACGTGTCTTCCAGCTGCAGATGAGGCGGGACTACCCCGCCCGGTACAACGATTCATGGATCGTCCAGCTCAAACGATAGAGAGAGAATGAACTCCACACCTGCCGTCCTGATCGGCGCCGCACTTCTCTGCTCGTGCGCCCCCTCAAGAGAAGCCGCCCGTGAAGGAACCCCGCGCGGGGCCCAGGACCCGCTCGGCGTTTTCGAAGCGGATTTCCGCCCGTCGGACCATGACACGCTTTCCCCTCCCCCGGCTGCACGCGCGGGAGCCCCCCTTGCCAGGCAGAACCGCGATACGGCGGGAGTCGGGAGCCCGGCGGCACCGGACGCCGACATCGAGCTTGTCCAGGGTTTCCGCGTTCAGATTTTTGCGACGACGGACATCGATGAGGCGAAGGCGAAGAAGCTTGAAGCGGAATCGGACTTTCCGTCCGAGTGGTTTTACCTGCAGTACGATCCCCCCGTGTACAAAATCCGGGGGGGGAATTTCCTCCAGCGGTACGAGGCCGAGCGCTTCGTGCACCTTGCCGCGGACAAGGGGTTCACGGACTCCTGGGCTGTCCCTGAGAAGGTTTACAGGCAGCCCCCGCCGCCTCAGCGCTGAGCGGGACCCCGCTACCTGAACTTCACAAGCACCCCCTCGACACCCCACCTTGCGCGGACCCGTATCGTGTCCCGGTAGACCGTGAACCTGTCCGAGGCGCGGAACGGCCAGGGGAGTCCGAACCCGTAGGCGGGAACACCTGCCGAATCCCTGAACGCCGTGATCGTGTATTTCCCTTCCGGCAGACGGTCCAGTGCAAACGGTCCCGGTTCGGCCATCCGTATCGTCGACGCGTAGACCGGCGTGGTGTTGATGCTCGAGGCCGTGAGGAATATCTCCCCCTTCCCCCCGTGCGGGTCTTCCACCGATCCCGCGATGCTCCCCATGGTCCGGAGGTCCAGCGTCTGAAAATGGAGCGCCACAGAAGAATCCCTGTACGTCTTCCCTGTCAGCCCCCTGACCGAATCCATCGTCACCCGGACAGTGAACCACCCCTTCGGGTCGAGAGGTTTTGCCGGGACAAGCGCGAACGACTCCGGGCCCGTCCAGAGCGAGAGGAGTGGAACCCCCCTGTGCGTGCTGTCGGTCAGTGTGACGGCGGCCTGGAGTGAGAAGGGGACGACGGGATCGCTGAACCGCACCTCGATCGGCCGCTCCAGGGGGACGTCGCGCGTGCTGTCTTTCAGGTCGAGGAACGTCATCAACGGCCTGAGCGTATCGGGGAGGAGCGTCCCCTCGAATGTCTCGCCGCGCGCGTTTGTGTCGATCACGTTCCCGGCAAGGTCAGCGACGCCGCGCACGGTAAGGCGGTAGCAGGCGGGGCTGTCGAGCGGGACCCGCATGAAAATCCCGGCGAGCGACGGCTGGAATCTGTCCCTGTACACAAGGCGGAGCGGGAGAGCCCGTCCCTTCACGGTGTCCGCAACCGTGAACGAGCTGGATGTGAACGACGCCGAATCAAGCGGCTCGCTGAACCGGACAGTGATCCTGTACCTGTCCACGGCCTTCACCGAGGAGACGAACGGGCGCGACGTGTCCTCCTTCGTGAGGCGGTACCAGAGATCGGACACCACGGGGTGCGGCGCCGAGAGGACGAAATCCCCGGAGGCCACACCGTACTGGTCGATCTCCCTGTCGTAGAGGTAGTTGTGGTACTCGTCCCGCACGGCAAACACCCGGTAGGCGCCGAGCGCAAGGTGCGCCAGCGAGAACGTCCCGTCCTTCCCCGTCTGCGTGATGTAGTCCGGTTTGACGCGGGAGGGATCGAGCGTGTCGGGGAGTCTACCCGGGAGCCTGTACCCGAATATGAGGACCCCCTCCGGCTTCTCGTCGAACACCCGTCCGTTGATGAACCCCCTGTCTATGGAATCCCCGGTGGAAAAGGCGAGCACGAACGAGGATGCCATCCGTGTGTGCTCACGCATGTCGGCAACGTCTGTCCCCACGTTGACGACGTACGTCGTGTTCTCTTTCAACTCCCCCCCGTACGTGCACGTCACGGACTTTCCGCTCCAGTCGTACTTGAGCTCCCCGAGGTACGGAGAGATGAATACCGACTCCTCCAGGCTCCTGTGGTCGACGTACTTGCTGAATTCGAGTGTTATCGATACGGGCCTGACCCTTGTGGCATTGGTGTCGGGAGAGGTCCGCACGACGGCCGGCGGGACCGTATCCCTTGGTCCCCCTTCAGGGGCCACCTGGCCC
>DATJPH010000218.1:0-3528 GCA_035506475.1 Bacteroidota bacterium
CGCGCACACGCTCGAGCGGATCAAGCGCTCGAACTACAACGTCTTCGAGCGGCGCATCTCCATCGGCGGCCTGATGAAGGTCCTGATCACGTTCCGGTACTGGCTCAGCAACACGCTGAAATATTCCTGGCTCGGCCGCTCCTGGCGTCCCACCCACCCCGGGGTCCAGACGGAGTGACACCGGTCGTGGTCGTCGGCGGGGGCGTCTCCGGGCTCGCCGCCGCCGTCCGGCTCTCCTCTCGCCGCATACCGGTTCTCCTCCTGGAGCAGCGCGCCTACCTCGGCGGGCGTGCTTATTCCTTTGTCGACGATACGACCGGGACCGTGATCGACAACGGTCAGCATGTCCTGATCGCGGGCTACGCGCACACGATGGCCTATCTCGATGACATCGGGACGCGTGACCGCATCGCCGTCCAGGACGTGCCGGAGCTCGTCTTCCACCATCCCGCACGCGGTCTCTGCACGTTCCGGCTTCCCCGGTTCCCCTCGCCGTTGCATCTTGCGGCCGGCATCATGGCCACGGACCTCTTTGCCGCCGGGGACAAGGTGCGCATGGTGAGGGCCGGTCTGGCGCTCAGGAGGGGGAACGGGGCCGAACGCGGTAGAGATGATTCGGGGGGAAACGGCGCCATGACGGTCGGGGAGTGGCTTGACGCGCACGGACAGTCCGCGGAGACCAAGCGATCGTTCTGGGAACCGCTCGCGGTTGCCGTGATGAACGAGCACATCGGCGTCGCCTCCGCAGCGGTATTCCTCAATGCCGTCCGCACCGCCTTCCTCGGGAACCCGCGCGGCGCCGCGCTGGCAGTCCCGACCGTCGGACTGAGCGACCTTCTGGTCGAGCCCGCACGCGCACGCATCGAGAGACAGGGGGGGAGCGTCCGCACGGGGGCCGACGTGGTGGACGTCATGCTCGACGGGGGGCGCGCCCGATCCGTCGCCCTCAGGGGCGGGGAACGGATCGCGTGCGCCGCACTCGTCCTCGCGCTGCCGTCCTACCGGCTCCCGGGGCTGCTTCCGGTGTCTCTCCGGGACCGGGGCCCGCTTGCCGGTGCAGCGTCCATTCCCCTCTCGCCGATCGTCTCGATCCACCTCTGGTTTGAATCCGACTTCATGCCCCAGCGCGTGCTCGGCGTGATCGGCCGGCACATCCAGTGGGTGTTCAACAGGAGGAAGATCTGCCGCGAGGGGGGAGGAGGCGGTCACCTCTCTGTGGTGATCAGCGCGGGGCGCTCGCTGGTAGACCTGGCGAACGAGGAGCTTGTGCAGATCGCGCTCGACGACCTCGTCTCCGTGTTCGGCTCCGCCGTCGGTGTCCCCGTGCACGAGGTCGTCATCCGCGAGAAGCGTGCGACGTTTTCCTGCACCCCCGCCGCGGAGCGCCTGCGCCCCGGGGCGGAAACGCCGGTGCCGAATCTCGTGCTCGCGGGTGACTGGACCGCCACCGGTTACCCCGCCACGATCGAAGGGGCGATCATCAGCGGCAACCGCGCCGCCGATCTTGTGGAACGCTCCCTGTCATTGCGAGTGGCGCCGTAGGCGCCACGAAGCAATCCCGCCCGTCATTGCGAGCGAAGCGAAGCAATCCCGCCGTCATTGCGAGGAGCGTCTTCTGCGACGAAGCAATCTTTGCTTTTTTCCCCCGGATTGAGGATATTGCCGCATGCTCAAAGATAAGGTAGTTCTCCTGGTCGACGACGAGCCCTCGATTTTGCGGGCGACGAGCACGGGTCTTAAGAATCGCGGATTCAACGTCCACGCGGTGGACGGCGCCGACGCGGCGATCAGGGAGATCCACAATCTCAAGCCAAGCATCGTGGTCTCCGATCTTGTCATGCCCGGGACGAACGGGTTCGAGCTCTTCCAGGAGATCAAGAAAGACGGGCAGTTCAAGTCGCTCCCGTTCGTCTTTCTCACCGGCGTCGACGACTACTACGCCAAGAAGTTCGGCAAGGAGCTGGGGGGCGCGGCGTATATTACCAAACCCGTGGACCTCGACGAACTGGAACAGATTATCAAGGAAAAGATAGGCGAGTAGGCGTTCGCCTTCCCTCCGCACGGATTTTCCCTCATGCAGCAGGTTGCCGGCCGTAAACGGATCGAGTTCATCGACCTCCTTCGGGGGTGGGCGGTGATCGTCATGATCCAGACGCACGTCTTCAACGCCACACTCCCCGACGCCATCACCAGGACCTGGTTCTTCGAGGTGCTCCGGTTCGTCGACGGCCTCGTGGCCCCGTCGTTCCTGTTCGCCTCCGGGATGGCGTACGCCGTCACCACGAGAAGGAAGATCAACGATTATCTCGCGTTCGGCCCCCCGCTCTTCAGGCAGCTGGGGAGGCTGCTCTTCGTCATGATGATCGGGTACGGGCTCCACATCCCGAAATTCAACTACTACCACCTCCGCTACGAAGCCGGCGAGCTTGCCTGGCAGGTCTTCTGGCAGGTCGACGTCCTCCAGTGCATCGCCATCAGCCTGATCTTCCTCCAGGTGATGCTCCTTGTGCTCCGCTCCGAGCGCAGGCTCTACATGACGATGATCGGCGTGACGCTCGGAGTCGTGATCGCGACGCCGCTCGTCTGGGGGGTCGATTTCTGGACGTTCGTGCCTGTCCCGTTCGCCTCCTACCTGAACGGGCTCCACTACTCCCTCTTCCCGGTCTTCCCCTGGTCGGCGTTCCTCTTCGCGGGGGCGCTCTGCGGCTACTATTACCTGAAGGCGAAAGACGCGGGAGGGGGAGAGGCGATGTCCCCCGTCGTCGGAAGGGCGATGAAGGGGTTTGCGTGGTTCGGGGGGGGCGTGATCGCGCTCTCGTTCCTTGTCCACCCCCTGGCCGCGATGATCTACCCGAACTACGACTACTGGCGGTTCAGCCCCAGCTTCTTCATGCTCCGCCTCGGGCTGGTGATGTTCCTGCTCGTGCTGATGTTCGCGTACGAACGGGGGAGGGGAGTGTCTCCCCGCTCGGTCGTCGCCCTGATGGGTCGGGAGTCGCTCCTGGTGTACACGGTGCACCTGATGCTGGTCTACGGCAAGTACGGCTACTTCACGTTCGCGGACAGGGTCCACCAGTCGTTCGGGTACGCCGAGGCGGTCATCACCACGATCGTCCTGATCGCCCTCATGTACGGCCTCGCCTTGGCATGGGCGCGCATCAAGGCGGGACCGCCCCGCGTCAAGCGCGTCACGCAGTGGGCCATCGTCGGCGCCTTCGCGATCGTGTTCTTCTTTTTCCCAAATTATTAGATCTCTTCGCTCAATTCTCAATTCTCCAACTTCCATTTTCAATTGAATCTTTATGCCTACAGTAGTCCTTCTCCGTCACGGCGAATCCCAGTGGAACCTCGAAAACCGCTTCACCGGCTGGATCGACGTCCCTCTCTCCGAAAAGGGGGTCCAGGAAGCGAAAGACGCCGGTGAAAAGCTGAAAGGGTACACGTTCGACCACGCGTTCACGTCCGTCCTCAAACGCGCGAACGACACGCTGAACATCGTCCTGGAGATCATCGGTCAGAAGAACATCC
>DATJPH010000219.1:0-2207 GCA_035506475.1 Bacteroidota bacterium
GACACGACGGCCCCGGGGCGGTACGAGCTGAAGGGGGCGTCACCCGTGGGCAACTACGCGCTCCAGTTCCGCTGGGGCGACGGCCACGGGGAAGGGATCTACACGTGGGAGCTCCTCAGGGGGATGTGCGAGTGCCCCTCCTGCACGGCGGCGCGGATCACAAGGGAGGGGGGAGGTGCATGAGCGACAGGGAAACGACGGGGCGGGTCCTGCAGCAGATACCGTACGGTCTTTACGTCGTCGGCTCGCTCAACGGCACCGTGCCGTCGACGATCGTCGCCAACTGGGTGACGCAGGTCTCGTTCTCGCCGCCGTGGGTTGCCATGGCCGTGGAAGCGGACTCCAGGATGCGGGAGTATATCCGCCGCTCGGGACTCTTCTCCGTCAACATACTCCCCGCGGGCGCACGGGAGATGGCGAAGGCGTTCCTGAAGGGTCCGGAGGCGGCCGGGGGGATGATCGGGGGGAAGAGGTACGAACAGGCGAAGAACGGGACGCCGTTTCTCGTCGAGGCGAGCGCATCGTTCGAATGCCGGGTCATGCAGACGCTCGAAGTTCCCGATCACCAGGTCTTCGTCGGGGAGGTTGTCGACGCCGTCCTGCGCCGCGAGGGGACCGACGTCCTGACCCTGCGGGAAACAGGGTGGCACTACTCACGCTGAAGCTCACATTACCGGGGTGCGACTATGGCGGCACGGGACATGTTCGAGGCGTTCACCGCCTCTCTTCCGGAGCGGGACAGGGAATTGCTCCGCGATCTCATCGGCGCGCGAAGGGTGGACATGCTCGCCGCACGGAGCGAGGAAGCACGCGTCCGGATCGCGGATGAATTCATCCGGGAAGCCCGCACAACGCTCAGGACGCAGAAGAAATAAGCGCCCGGCTGCCCGGTTATTTCCTCTCGGCCATCTCCGCGGTGAACGTCATCGACGTGCCACCCCGCATCACGATCAGTTCCACCTTGTCTCCCCCCTTGAGCTTGCCGAGCATCTCCATGTAGTCATAGATGTTCACGATCTTCCTCCCCGCCATCCCCACGATGATATCCCCCGCCTTCAATCCCGCCTTGTCCGCCGGCCCGCCGGGACGGACGACGCTGATCTTCATGCCGTCCACGCCGCCGTTGTAGTCGGGGATGATCGCGAGCGTCGTCTTGAATCCGCGGGTGTCTCCTCCGGCTGACGGGGCCGGCGAGGCCGTCCGGGTAAATGCCGGACGGGCCTGTTCGGTGTCGATGTCGCACGCGAGACGGTAGACGTACCTGACGACGCGCTCTTCCCCGGGATAGTTGATCTTGTCCCAGGTATCCGACGGCCTGTGATAGTCGTTGTGCGTCCCGGTGAAGAAAAAGAGGACAGGGATGTCTTTCCCGTAAAACTGCGCGTGGTCGCTCGGGCCGAACCCGTCCGGGATCTCCTTCAGCGTGAACGTGGAATCCCGGTTCTCCTTCTCCACGAGGGCGTTCCACCCGGGCGAGGTGCCCGTGCCGTAGACGGTGAGCTCCTTCCCCGCGAGCCTTCCTATCATGTCCATGTTGAGCATGCATGCGGTGCGCGCCAGGGGGATCGGGGGGTTGTTGACGTACCAGGCGGAGCCCAGCGTCCCGAGTTCCTCGCCGGAGAAGAACGTGAAGACGAGCCCCCGTTTCAGGGGGACGCGGTGTTCTCCGAACGCCTGTGCGAGCTCGAGGAGGCCCGCGGTCCCCGAGGCGTTGTCGTCCGCGCCGTGGTGGATAGCGACCGTGTCGGGCTGCAGAGAGCCCGATCCTTCGCCGCCGAGACCCAGGTGGTCAAAGTGGGCGCCGAGGACGACAACCTGGTCTTTGAGCACGGGATCGGATCCGGGGATATACCCGATGACGTTGGCTGTCGTCGTCGACACTTTCTCGACGTCCGCGGTGATCGTGGCTCTCACCCCCTCAAGGGGGAATGCCACGGGCGCCCGGCGGGCCTTGATCGAATCCTGGATCCCCTTCAGCGTCCACCCCCTCGTCGCGACGAGGTTCTCGAGTATCGCCCGCTTCATGGAGAGGGAGGGGATGCCCGCGTTGCCGAACGACTGGTCGAACCTGAGTTTGATCAGTGCGTCCTCGGTCTCGTCGGCCGGTCCGGCCACGACGATGAACCCCACGGCGCCCCGGTCGCGCGCGACGCGGGTTTTTGTCTGGAACGAGCTGAACCGCGTCAGCGTCCCGTGCGGGTCGCTCC
>DATJPH010000220.1:0-6933 GCA_035506475.1 Bacteroidota bacterium
TGCATCCTGCAGTGAGGTGAACGTGGCCGGCAGCGTGAACGAATCCACGACCGCGTACTCGTTCGGCGGGTGGACCCCCATCGTGTTCTCGAGCTGGAGCTTCGCAAGCCGGAATGCGTTTCTCGCCTGTATCAGGTTCACGTTCGCGTTCAGCGAATCGACTTCGGCCTTTGTCACGTCGAGCTGCGGCCGGCGCCCTGTCATGAAAAATGCCCTGGCCTGCGCCAGGTGATGCGACGTCGAAGCGAGCGCCTCCTCGCCCGCGGCGACCACGCGGCGTGCCTGCAGGAACGCGACGTACGCGACCTCGGTGTTCACCGCGAGGATCTCGCGCGCGGAGGCGTAGTCTCCGTGCGCCGCGTCGGAGAGGTAGGCCGTCTGCGATACCCTGCCCGACGTCTTTCCGAAATCCCAGATCGTGAGCGTCCCGGCAAGCGCGGCGGAGTAGCTGTTGTAGAGCCGTTGCGTGGGGGGGATCGCCGGGTTGACGAGCACCGTCCCCCCGGTGCGCGTGTCCGACGCGGTGAACGCCACCGCGGGGAGGAATCCCGCCGTCGCCTGGCGGAGCCCGGCTTCCGCCGCCCGCACGCCCGCTTCGGCGCCGTGGAGCGAGGGCTGGTGCTGGAGCGCGAGCGCGACCGCCCGCTCAAGCGTCAACGTGTCGATCTGCTGTGCGTCCGCGGGGGAGAGCTGCGCGGCGAGGGCGCCCAAGAGGAGGACCAGAGGAAGAGGTCGCACGGTCAGGACTCCTCTCCCGGGGTTTTCATCTCCCGTTTGAACCGCCGCTCGAACACGACGTAGAGCGAGGGGACGAAAAAGAGGGTCAGGGTCGTCGACACCGTGAGCCCGCCGATCACGGCGATCGCCAGCGGCGCCTGCGTCGATTCTCCGCCGAACCCGATCGCCATCGGTATGAGGCCGAGCACTGTCGCAATCGACGTCATGAGTATCGGCTTGAGCCTCGTGCGCCCCGCCCTCACGACGGCTTCTTCCAGCGGGACACCTTTCTGGCGGAGCCGGTTGGTGTAGTCCACAAGGAGTATTCCGTTGCTGACGACGATCCCGACCATGACGATCACCCCCTGGAACGATGTCACCGAAAGCGTCGTCCGCGTCAGGAAAAGCATCCAGAAGACGCCGACGATCCCGAGCGGGACCGTGAACATGATGATGAAGGGATCGATGAGCGACTGGAACTGGGAGGCCATGACGACGTACACGAGTATGATCGCAAGTCCGAACGCGAGCGCCAGGTCCCGGAACGTCTTGTTCTGCTGGGCGACGTTGCCGCTCTGGCGGATTTCAAATCCGGGGGGGAGCGTCAGAGTGTTGATCTTCTGCTGTATCGCACCCGCGACGGTGCCGAGGTCGGAGCCCTGGACGTTTGCCGTTACCTCGACGAGCCGCTGCTGGTACTTCCTGTCGATCTGGACGGGGACGTTGTCCTTCACGATCGTTGCCACGTTCCCCAGGAGGACGGGCTGGCCGTTGTCCGAGGTCAGGACGATGTTCCTCAGGTCCTCGATCCGCTGCCGGTAGTCCTGGTCGAGCCGCACGAGGATATTGTACTCGTTCCCCGACACCGGGTCCGTATACAGCGACGCGACGCTCCCGTTGATGCACGTGCTGATCGTGTTCGAGATGTTGGCGACGTTGATGCCGAGCGTCCCCGCCTTGTCGCGGTCGATCTTCACACGGAGTTCGGGCAGGTTGTCCTCCCGCGTCACAAGGACGTCCACGGCCCCCGGTGTCGAGCGGACGATCCCTGCGACCGCCTTGGCCAGCGCGGTCCCCTGTTCGATATCGTAGCCGTTGATCTCGACGTCGATCGGGGCGTTGGACCCGAAATTCAGCAGGAACCGGAGGAACCCGCTCGGGCTGATGTATGTCGAGACCCCGGGAATCCGGGCCAGCTTTGGACGGATTGCCTTGATGATCTGGAAAACGTCCCGCGTCCGTTTCTCGGCGGGGATGAGAGCGACGCTGATGTTCGCCGCGTGAGTCCCCGAGTTCCTCGAAAAGAGGGCGCCGCTTCTCGCCGTCGGTATCCCGATATCGGTGATCACCGACTGGATCTCGGGGATATTGTCCTGGAGAACCTTCTCGATTTCCGCGCAGACAAGGCTCGACTCCTCGATCCGGGTGCCGACGGGGAGCTTCGCCGTGATCTGGAACTGCCCTTCGTCCTGCTCCGGGAAAAACTCGGTCCCGATGAATTTGACAAGTATGAGCGACACCGCCCCGATCGCCAGGATCCCCCCGATAACGAACGCGCGGTGCCGGAGCGTCCACTGGAGCCATTTCTCGTACCACGCGTCGATCGCCTCGAGCATGTCGTGCGCCCTGACACGTATCCTGTCGGGCAGGGCCGGCGACTCCCTGTCGAGATGCTTCTCGGGGGGGAGAAAATTCAGGCACATGAGTGGCGTCACCGTCCGCGAGACGAAGAACGAGCCGAACAGGGCGACCGCGATCGTGATTGTCAGGGGGATGAAGAGGAGCTTCGCGATCCCGGTGAGGAAGACGATCGGGAGGAACACGATCACGGTGGTGAGCGTCGAGACGAAGATCGGGGAGGCGACCTCCTGGGCGGCTTCAAGCGTCGCCTGCATCTTCGTCTGGTCCGGCTTCCGCAGGTTGTAGTGCCGCGAGATCGCTTCGAGCTCCACGATCGAGTCGTCGACGAGCCGTCCCACCGCCAGCGCCAGTCCCCCGAACGTCATGATGTTCAGCGACGCTCCGCCGAACCTGAACCAGATGAACGTGATGAGGATCGACAGCGGGATCGCCACTAGGATGATGAGCGTCCCGCGCATGTTGCGGAGAAAGAGCATGATGATGATCATCGCCAGGATTGCGCCGAGCCCCGCCTCGCGCTGCAGCCCGGAGATCGTCTGCCTGATGTAGAGCGACTGGTCGAACGAAAGCGTCATCTTCACGTTCGGGGGAACGCCGGTGAGCTTCGGAATCGCCCTCACGACGTTGTCGACGACCTCGATCGTGTTGGCGTTGGCAAGTTTCTGCACGCGCATCGTGACGCCGGGCTTGCCGTCGATCCGGACGAGCTCGGTCTGCTCCTGGTAGCTGTCGGTGACGGTCCCGACGTCCCGGATGCGGATCGGGACGCCGCCCACGACCTTCAGGACGATGTCTCCCATCGGTTTGACGACGTTGAACTGGCTCTCCGTCTTGAGCGTGTAGTCGAACTTCCCGGTTTTCAGGTCCCCGGACGGGAGTATCAGGTTCGCGGAGGCCACTGCGTTGAACACGGCGGCCACCGGGAGTCCCAGCGCCTGGAGCCTTTCCTGGTTGAGCGTGACGTGGATCTCCCGGATCCTTCCGCCGAGCACCTGCGCCTGCGCGACGCCGGAAAGGTGCTCGATCTGCGGCTCGATCGTGTTGTACGCGAGGTCGTAGAGATCCCTCTCGTCCATATCGGCGGAGATCGCGATGTTGCACACGGGCTGGCTCGTGATATCGAACCGGAGCGCCACCGGCGTGGAGATTCCCGTCGGGAGCTGCGTCAGGATCCTGTTCACGTGCTGGACGACGTCCACGAGACCCACGTCGACGTTCGCATCCCACGTGAAATAGATGCGGATCGAGGAGATCCCCTCCCGCGTGGAGGAAACGACGTAGTCGACGTTGTTCGTCGAGGAGACTCCCCGTTCGATGATCCGCGTGACCGACTGCTCCATGTCGAGCGGGCCCGCCCCCGTGTAGAAGGTGATGACCGAAACGACGGGGACGTTGATGTTCGGGAGGAGGTCGACGGGGAGCTGTGTAAACGAGACGAAGCCGAAGACGAGTATCGTCACCGCGAACAGGAACGTGGAAATCGGGTACCGGAGCGCCAGCCGTGTAAGCCACATAGCCTTTGGTGGTGTTTATTTTTGGACTGACACCGGGCCGCCGTTCCTGACAAACTGCTGGCCGGTGGTGATGACGTCTTCGGTTCCCTCGAGACCCGAGAGGATCTCCGTGCGGGAGTTCTGCTCGCTCCCCGGGCCGACGCGCACCCGGCGGGCGGTGTCCTGCCTGGCAACATAGACGAACGTCCCCTGGTCGTCTTTCATCAGGGCCTGCGTCGGGAGCGTCAGGGCGTCCTCGTGCTTCCCCACCGTGAGCGTGACCGTCGCGAACATCCCCGGGCGGAGGAAATGACCCGGGTTGGGGATGTCGACCTCCACGGCCATCGTCCTCGTCGCGAGGTCGACGGCCTGAGCAAACTTCGAAACCTTCCCCGAGAATTTCTTGCCGGGGAACGCGTCGACCGTGACCGACGCTTCGAGACCCATCGTGACGTGCGGGATGTCCTGTTCGAGGACGTTGATGATGATCTTCATCTGGTCGAGGTCCATCAGCGTGAAGAGCGTCGAGGTCAGCGCGCTGACGACCGCCCCCGGGTCGAGGAATTTTTTCGTGATCGTGCCGCTGAACGGGGCGGTGATCCGGGCATAGTCGAGGCGGGTTGTCGCGATGTCGAGGGCGGCGACGGCCACTTTCATTGCGGCGTCGGCGTTCTCAAGGTCCTGCGCCGCCACGAGCTTCTGGTCGTACAGGTCTTTAGTGCGCCTGTACGTCAGCCTGGCGTTCTGTGCCGTGGCCGCCGCCTGCTGGCGCGTCTGAAACAGCTCCGTCGTGTCGATCAGGGCAAGCATCTGGCCGCGCCTGACGGGGGTTCCCATGTCGGCGTACACGCGGTCGAGCGTGCCGCTCACCTTTGGATAGATGCCTGCCTGCTGCACGGCCACGACGTCGGCGGTGTACAGGAGGTTGTACGTGACCGTCTGGCGGAGGGGGGTCTCCGTTTTCACGACGGGGACGTTCTGTCTCCGCGTGTCTGCGGCCGGATCACCGGATGCCAGGCGCCAGATGAACAGCGCGGCAAGGAGGAGCGCGCCTGCAATGGCATAGAGATACTTCCGTTTCAGCTTCATGTCGTTCGGGTCGGACCTGGTATGATGAAGGTTCTCTTGAATTTACCCGCGGTTCAGAATCTGGCGGACCGGATCGTTGTCCGCGAACACCTGCCACCGGGCCACGAGTCCCGCCCGCACTTCGGCACAGACGGCGATCGGTATCTCCCACCTGTTCGCGCTCGGGAGCTCCCCCCTGACAGCCACGGTGCCTGATGCCTTCCCGGTGACCACGACGCTCGTTCCCCTGGGAAAGACTTCGGCGACCTCGATTGTGTAATCGGGGATCATGAAGAAGTAGGCGATCCAGGCCTGGCGCATTCTGTCGCTGCCGGTTTCCCGGGCGCCCAGGGAATCGACGAACTCATGGTCGGGCGTCATGAGGTTCGTCAGCGTCCCGATCTCATGGCGGTTGATGGCCCGGATGAACGCGAGGACCGTGTCTGCGGGTGATGGCATCGGGGGGGAGTTCACTTCCGGTGATGATAGTCAGAGGGCTGATTGGTTTTCCACGACGACGGCAATCCCCTGCCCCACGCCGATGCACATTGTCGCCAACCCCCATTGGACACGCCGCCGGAGCATGGAGTTTAACAGGGTCGTCAGAATCCGTGTTCCGCTGCAGCCGAGCGGGTGCCCCAGGGCGATCGCCCCCCCCTGGGCGTTGACGATTGCCGGCCGGGCGCCAAGCTCCCGTATGACGGCGATGGACTGCGAGGCGAACGCCTCGTTGAGCTCGATGGCGCCGAGATCGTCTATCGAGATACCGGCTTTCCGCAGCGCCGTCCGGGTCGCAGGCACAGGCCCGATCCCCATATAGCGGGGGTCCACGCCCGCGACCCCCGAGGCGGCGATGCGCGCAAGGGGAGGAATGCCCCGCTCGCGCGCCCGTGCCTCGTGCATGATAAGCACTCCCGAGGCGCCGTCGTTCAGGGGGGAGGAATTTCCGGCCGTGACGGTCCCCCCGGTGCGGAATACAGGCCGGAGCGCGGAGAGTTTCTCCATCGACGTGTCCGGCCGCGGCCCTTCGTCCAGTGTCACGAGGCGTGTCGTTTTATCCCTGCCGCGGATTTCGACCGGGATGATCTCTGAGGTGAACAGCCCCTCCCGCTGGGCCCGGGCGGCCTTCATGTGGCTCTCATAGGCAAACAGGTCCTGCTCTTCCCGCGTGATCCTGTACCGCTCGGCGACGTTCTCCGCCGTCTCCCCCATGCTTTCGAGCGGAAAGAGCTCCTCCATCCGGGGATTGGGGAACCTCCAGCCGAGCGCCGTGTCATAGGCCGTAAGGTTTCCCGTCCCCGCGGGCTGCCGCTTTGCGACGGCATACGGGGCGCGGCTCATGCTTTCGGCGCCGCCTGCGATCACCGTCTCCAGATCTCCCGCCCAGATGGCGCGCGAGGCCTGGACTACCGCATCGAGGCTTGAACCGCACAGGCGGTTGACCGTCGTCCCCGGGACCGTGAAAGGGAGGCCTCCGAGCAGTCCGCTCATCCTGCCGACATTGCGGTTGTCTTCCCCCGCCTGGTTGGCACACCCCCAGATGACGTCGTCGATCGACGAAGGATCAATGTGTGAGGAACGGACGAGAGAGGAGATAACGGCGGCGCCGAGATCGTCCGGGCGGACGTCGCTCAGGACCCCGCCGTACCTGCCGACGGGGGTCCTGAGGGCGCTGACGATGACGGCGTTCGGACGTTCAGCCATTGTGCCTGCCGCGCCGGCTAGGGGGATTTGGATTGCCGCACACCCCCGTAGATCTGGAGATAGATTTCCGGCTGACGCATGTTGTTCGTCGTCACGAAGACGCCGTCGGTGAGCATGGGGGAGACGGCCTCGGGCGTGAATTCGACGTGGATCTCCGCAGTCCCGCCGGGGGGGATCGCTGCGGAGGGGAGTTTCAGGATGAGCCCTTTCAGCTGCGTCCGGAATCCGGTGAGCGCAAGAGGGGCCATCCCGTTGTTCGTGACGTTGAGCGTCACCGCGCTCATCTTGTGGACTTCCGCGTCCGGCACGA
>DATJPH010000221.1:0-4566 GCA_035506475.1 Bacteroidota bacterium
GGCGGACGGTCCGCAGGGGCTGACAATTTTCAAAGAACGGCGCCCCGACATGGTATTGCTGGACCTGGCCCTTCCGGGGATGAACGGCCTGGAAGTGCTGCGGAAGATACGCCAGCTCGACCCGGAAGCCCGCGTGATCGTAGTGACGGGGTCCGGTTCCAACGAATCTGCAGAGGTGGCTCTGAGGTACGGCGCGTTCGATTTTGTGAGAAAGCCGGTCGATTACGCGGATTTTGTCAGGAGAATCAAGGCCGCCCTCCCCACCTGACCGGAAAGGACGAGTACCCTCCCCTCTTGCTACACCGGTTTCCCCCCGCGCCCGATGGCGCCATACAAAATCCTGCTCACGGGCACCCGGCGCTCCCCGCCGGCAAATGCCCTGGCGCGCACACAGATCCTGCAAGGTGATGCATGTTCAAACACGGGACAATTCATGACGTCGTGGTGCGCACGCTTTCCAAGTACATCGACGACCGGGGTTGGCTGGCGGAACTCTACCGCCGTGACGAGATCGCGGGGGAGTTCTTCCCGGCCATGGGCTACGTTTCGATGACCGCCGAAGGGGTCACGCGGGGTCCGCACGAGCACGTCGACCAGGCCGACTGCTTTGCATTCATCGGCCCCTCAAATTTCAAGATCTGGCTCTGGGACAACCGGAAAGACTCGCCCGGCTACATGACGAGGCAGATCGTGTACGCCGGAGAGGATGCCCCCCGCGCCGTGATCATTCCCCCCGGCGTGGTGCACGCCTACACGAACATCGGCGGAAAGCAGGGGATGGTGCTCAATTTTCCCAACCGGCTCTACGCAGGGGAGGGGAAGAAGAACCCGGTGGACGAAATCCGTCACGAAACGGACCCGAAATCGATTTTCCGCCTGGAATGATCGAATGAAGTCACTCCTTGTCACCGGCGGGGCGGGGTTCATCGGGAGTAACTTCGTCCGGTATTACCTCGACGAGCACGCCGGCACGCGGGTCGTGAATTTCGACAAGCTGACGTACGCCGGGAACCTGGAAAACCTCCGCGAGATCGAGGAGAACCCCCGGTACGCGTTCGTGCGGGGGGATATCTGCGACAGGGAAGCCTTGAGCGCGGCGATGAAGAATCACGATATCGACGCGGTCGTCCATTTCGCGGCCGAATCGCACGTCGACAGGAGCATCCAGGGCGCGGCGGTGTTCGTGGCCACGAACGTGCTCGGGACGCAGGTGGTGCTGGACGCGGCGCGCGCACAGGGGGTGACGCGGTTCCTGCACGTCTCGACCGACGAGGTCTACGGGTCGCTCGGGGCGGCCGGGACGTTCACCGAATCGACGCCGCTCCATCCCAACAGCCCCTACGCCGCCAGCAAGGCCTCCTCCGACCTCCTCGCCCTTGCCGCGGCCCACACGTTCGGCTTCCCCGCACTCGTCACCCGCTGCTCCAACAACTACGGTCCCTACCAGTTTCCCGAGAAGCTGATCCCCCTCATGATCGCCAACGCGACGGACGGGAAGCCGCTTCCGGTTTACGGACAGGGCCTGAACGTCCGGGACTGGCTCTACGTCCGGGACCACTGCACGGCGCTCGACGCCGTGCTCGAACGGGGGAAGGCGGGGGAGATCTACAACATCGGGGGGAACAACGAGTGGCGGAATATCGACATCGTCCGGCTGCTGCTGAAGCAGCTCGGCAAGCCCGAGTCGCTCATCACGTTTGTGAAAGACCGCCCCGGGCACGACCTCCGCTACGCCATCGATGCCACGAAAATCATGAACGAACTCTCCTGGAAGCCCTCCGTGACGTTCGAGGAGGGGCTGGCCGAGACCGTGAAGTGGTACAGGACGCACGAAGAGTGGTGGCGGCGTATCACGAGCGGTGCCTACCGGGAGTACTACAGGGAAATGTATGAAAACCGCTGATCGCTGCCTGCGCTTCCTGCTCTTCACACTCCTGGTTGCCGCCCCCCACCGGGCCGGCATCGCCCAGACCACATCGCAGACGAAACGGCCGGACCTGGACTTCGATATTTTCGGCGACAAGGAGAAAAGCGGGGCGGTGACGGTCGTGCAGCCGAAGGGTCTCGCGCTGGAATCGGTCATCGCGGCCGAGAAGTACTACGTGGGCCCCTCCGACGTCTTCAGCGTGAATATCTGGTCGAGTCCGCCGCTCACGTACCAGCTCACGGTCACGCCGGAGGGGACACTGATCCTCCCGATGGTCGGGGAGGTCCATGTAGCCTCCCTCACGCTGGCGGCGGCGCGGGAAAAGACGCTCGCCGCCCTCCACAGGGCGTACCTGCGGAGCGAGGTGACGATGACGCTCGTGACGCCGCGCCCCCTCGTGGTGTTCGTGCAGGGGCAGGTGCTCAACCCGGGCTCATACACCATGGCGGCGTACAACCGGGTGGACAAGGCGGTGGAAGAAGCGGACAGGCCGCTCGTCAACCAGAATCAATACCAGCGCGACGCGGTGGAGCGGACGGCCTCGCGCCGCCGCATCATCGTGCGCCACACGGACGGATCGCTCGACCGGGTCGACGTCCCGAAATTCCTCGCCACTGCGGAGGACCGCTGGGACCCTTACCTGCGCGAAGGGGACCGGATCGTCGTCCCGGTCAATGATTTCGACAGGAATGTCATCGGCGTCTACGGCGAGGTGAACGCGCCGGGACGGATCGAATTCGCCGAAGGGGACAGCGTGAAGGACGCGCTCCGCATCGCGTACGGGTTCACCCCCCATGCCCTCGCGGACAGCGTCGAGCTGTCGCGGCAGGATTCCACAGGGCGGATCGTCGAACGGGCGTACGTGGACGGGCGGAATGTGATGGAAGGGAAAGAGCCCGATATCGCCCTGGAGCCGGGTGACCGCATCCTGGTCCCGGGAGTCGTGGACGAGCGGGGTGACTTCCGCGTGGTGGTGATCGGGGAGGTCAGACACCCGGGCACGTATCCGATCTCGCGGACCACGTCCCGGCTCTCGCGCGTCATCGCCACGGCGGGGGGGTTCACCGACAATGCGTCGCTCGAGACGGCGGAGGTGCAGCGGCACACGCTGGCGCCGGACCAGGCGGACCTCGAGCGGCTGCAGAGCCTGCGCGGGGGCGTCCCCCCCGACGACAGCGCCTACTACGACCTGGAGACGAGTTTCCGGCTCAGAAAGGAAGTCGTGAACGTCGACTTCGTAAAACTCTTCAGGGGCCGCGACTCGACGGAGGACGTCACGCTGCTCGACGGCGACGTCATCAGCGTCCCCTCGCTCAAGAAGACGGTGTATGTGTTCGGGCAGGTCGTCAACCCCGGGCATGTGCCGTTCGCGCCGGGGCAGGATGTCTGGTACTATATCCGGAAAGCGGGAGGCGCGACCGACCGTGCGCGGGAGGGGGACGTGAAGCTGGTGAAGGCGAAAACCCGGCAGTGGCTTTCCCCCTCGGGCCAGACGGTCGAGGAGGGAGATTATGTCTGGGTGCCGAAGGACCCTGAACGCCCGTTCGGGTACTATCTCAACATCGTCGCCCAGTCCGCGGCGGTCATCAGCGTGGCGCTCAGCGCCATCGCGATAGCCATTCAGGTCAGGAAGTAGCCCTCCCCCGGGGTGAACGGCCATGCGGATGAACGGGACAAACAGGCACGAGGTCCTGGTCCTTGTCGTCACGGACCTGATCACGACCAGCATCGCCTGGACGATCTACTACCTGTTCCGCGTGCGCAGCGGCCTCTTCACGGTCAGCGCGGATCCGGAATACCTCGTCCCGATGATCGCGGTCTCGCTCCTGTGGCTCCTCTTTTTCTTCGCGGTCGGGCTCTACCGGCCCTGGTACGCGGCGTCCCGGTTTGACGAGCTCGCGCTCCTGTTCAAGGCGCTGACCGTCGGCACATTCGTCCTCTTCTTCGCCGTCCTTCTCGACGATGTCGGGAAGCCCACGGGAACGAACAGCAGGCTCCTCATCGCGGTGTACTGGGCCGACATCCTGGTGATCGTCTCCTCCGGCCGCATGATTCTCCGGAGCATACAGCGGCGGATGCTCATTGCGGGCATCGGTGTCCACAACACGCTCATCGTCGGAAGCAGCGCCCGGTCGAAGGAGCTCTTCAACGAGGTCGCCAGGTACCCCGCGCTGGGGTACAACGTCGTCGGATTTATCGGGCTCGACCGTCGCCGGGCCGGCACCGTCCACAAGAAAATTCCCGTTCTCGGTGGGGTGGACGACCTGCCCGTGGTGATCGACCAGCGGGGGATCCGCGAAGTCCTGATCGCGCTGGATTCCACGGACCACAGCCGCCTGCTGGATATCATCGGCAAATGCAACGGCCACCGTGTCGGGCTCAAGATCATGCCCGATCTCTACGATATCATCAGCGGCCAGGCGCGCACAAACCAGATCTACGGGTTCCCGCTGATCGAAATCACGCCCCAGCTCATGCCGGCGTGGGAGGAATCGACCAAGCGGCTCCTGGACGTCGCCGTCTCCGCCATCGTCCTCGTCGCGGGGTTCCCGCTCTGGATGCTGATCGCGCTGGCCATCAAGCTGGAGTCGCCCGGGCCGGTGCTCTACCGGCAGGAGCGGGTCGGGAGGGACGGCGTC
>DATJPH010000222.1:0-5231 GCA_035506475.1 Bacteroidota bacterium
TACATCATCCCTCCCGAGTGGGCGTTCGTCCGGGAGAAGCTGCGGGATCACGGCGTAATGATGGAACGGCTGAAGGAGGAAACCGCGCTCGACGTTGAGTCGTACAGGTTCACCGACGTCCGGTTTCAGAGCCGTCCCTTCGAGGGGAGGCACATGGTCACGTTCGGCGTCGTGCCCATCAGCGAGCGGAGAATCTTCCCTGCCGGCTCGATCGTCGTCCGGACGGCCCAGCGGAGCGGAAAGCTCATCGTCAATCTTCTTGAGCCGAAGGGGCCGGACTCGTTCGTCGCGTGGGGGTTCTTCGATCCGATATTCGAGCAGAAGGAGTACGCGGAAAGCTACGTTATGGAAGAGGTCGGCGTGAAGCTTCTCGCCGGAGATCCGGGACTGAAGAAGGAGTACGAAGAAAAGGTGGGGGCGGACACCGCCTTCGCGCACAACCCGGGGGCGAGGCTCAACTGGCTCTACCAGCATTCTCCCTGGCGCGATCCCCGGCAGAATGTCTACCCGGTGGGGAGGATCACCGCCCACGCAGGAATCGACCTGGAGCCGCTCAGGTAGGAGTCTCCGCAAGGAGTCCGGCGTAGATCTTCTCGAGCCGGTCGATCTGCTGCCGCCTGTCGAACAGCTCCAGCACCCTTCTTCGTCCGGCGACGCCGAACCGCCGGCGCATCGTCGGGTCGTCGATAAGCTGCAGGAGGGCCGCGGCAAGCTCGCGTGAGGCCCGGGGATGGACATAGAGTCCGGTCTCCCCTTCGACAACGATATCCACCACACCGTCGCAGTTTGTCGAAACGACAGGGAGCTCCATCGCCATCGCCTCGATGAGCACCACCCCGAAGGATTCCGCGTGCGAGGGGAACGCAAGTATGTCGAACGATGACATCACCTCCGGCACGTCCCGCCTGAACCCCGCAAACCTTACCGCGCCGTCGAGCCCCAGCGATGTGCACATATGGCGGATCTCGCGCTCGTAGGATTCTTCCCCCGCGCTCGCTTCTCCTGCCACGAGGAACCGTACGTCCGGCCTTGCCGGGAGTATCTCCGCGGCCGCCTGGAGGAGCTCTTCGTGCCCCTTGCCGGGAGAAAACCTCCCGACGAACCCTATGACGATATTCTCCCCCGCATATCCGAACTCTCCCCTGACCCGGGCGCGGTTCCCCTTTGCGGGTGAATACTCATCCGCGTCTATCGCGTCGTGCAGCGTGACGACCCTTTCCGGGGGCATCGGCGTCGTTGCGATCACGTTCCTGTGGATCACCTCCGATATGGCAAGGACCAGCGCGACGCGGGAATACGTATACCTGTGGAAGAGATCCCGCTTGCTGACGTACGAGCCGACCCGTTTGCTGAGCAGTATGCGCGGCCGTGAGCCCGAGATGTCGGCGGCCGGCACGACAATGGAGAGGTCCTTCGAATGCTGGCAGTGTATGATTTTCGGGGATGCCGAGCCGATATACCTCGACAGGCTCCAGAGCGCGCGGGGATGGAAGTAGCCGGAGACATCGAACTCGATCACGCGCAGCCCGGCGGCCTTTGCTTCTGAGGCAAGCCTGCTCCCCGTGCAGCATGCGAGTGTCACGGGGTAGCCGCGCTTGCCGAGCCGGGAGGTGACTTCGAGGGCCTGTATCTCGAGCCCTCCCCACGAGCGTGAAAAGCATGTCTGGAGGACGGGGATCGGGGTCATCACGGGGGGGAGTCCATAATTGCGACAATGTACGTAATTCAGCCTGAACGCACAATTATTGCTTTTCGGAACATCGTTGACTACACTTTCTTCATGAATATACTCCTCGTGTTCATCGGCGGGGGCCTCGGCGCCGTCGCCCGGTATCTCCTCCAGGGGGCCGTCTACCGCATCACGGGTGCGTCGTTCCCCTACGGCACCATCGTCGTGAACATCATCGGGTGTTTCACGATCGGCCTTCTCATGTCGTCGATGGAAGAGCGCTTTCTGGCTGCCCCGTCGCTCAGGATATTCCTGACGATCGGGATACTCGGGGGGTTCACGACGTTCTCCTCGTTCAGCTACGAAACGATGGCGCTCCTGAGGGAGGGGGACCTGCTCATGGGCGGGCTCAACGTCGTGGCGAGCGTCGCGATCTGCCTCGGTGCCACCTGGCTCGGGCTCGGGTTAGGTAGATATGTGTAATACCCTTAACGGACGGACACTATGAAACTCGAAGGCGATGGGAAGCTTCTCCGGATCTTTCTCGGCGAATCAGACAAGGTGAACGGGAAGATGATGTACGAGGCGATCGTGCGGGCCGCAAGGGAGTCGGGCCTGGCCGGCACCACCGTCCTGAGGGGGATCGAGGGCTTCGGGGCGAAAAGCAGGATTCATACAGCAAAGATCCTCCGGCTTTCAGAGGACCTCCCGATCATCGTGGAAATCGTGGACACGGAGGAGAAGATCAAGGCGTTCATGCCCCTGGTGGATGAGCTCTTCAGTAAGAGCGGGGGCGGGGGCTTAATGACGCTTGAGAAAGCCGAGATCATCCGGTACACCCCGGGGGCCGCCTCAGCGCCGAAACAACAGTCTCAATGAGAGATCCTACGATTTGCGGAGGGACGAGGAATTGAAGCTCCGGATACATCGCGTCATATTCTACTTTCGCGCAGCATCAAATCATTATCGATTCGACATGACGGATTCGCCGATCAGGAACAACGAGACTTACCTGTCGATTCCGATGCACTTCCCCCCGGGATCAAGAAGTAACAATACCAATAAATGAAAACGCGGCCCGCACCTTTCGGCACGGGCCGCGTGTTTCTGACCGTGAGCCTGTTACGACCTCTGGCTCAGCATCACCACGTCCCTCTTTTCGATCCCGAGATAGATCTGCCTCGGCCGCGCGATCTTCTGGTCCTCGTCAAGGAGCATCTCCTGCCACTGTGAGAGCCAGCCTGACATGCGGCCGATCGCGAAGAGCACGGGGAACATGTCGACCGGGAACTTGAGCGCCTGGTAGATGAGCCCCGAGTAGAAGTCGACGTTCGGGTAGAGCTTCCGCTTGATGAAGTACTCGTCCTGCAGCGCGATCTTCTCGAGTTCCAGGGCGATGTCGAGCTTCGGGTTCCGTCCCGTCACTTCGAAGACCTGGTCGGCGAGCTTCTTGATGATCGTGGCGCGCGGGTCGAAGTTCTTGTACACCCGGTGCCCGAAGCCCATCAGCCGGCCGCGCCCTTCCTTCACGTCCTTGATGAACCCGGGGATGCTGTTGATCGACCCGATGTGGTCGAGCATCCGGAGCACCTCCTCGTTCGCACCGCCGTGCAGAGGACCGTAGAGGGCCGCTGCGGCGGCGGCGGCCGCGCTGTACGGGTCCACCTTGGAGCTGCCCACGCCGCGCATCGCGGACGTGCTGCAGTTCTGCTCGTGGTCGGCGTGGAGGATGAAGAGGACGTCCAGCGCCTTGGCGAGCGTCGGCTCGGGCTTGTACTTCGGCTCGGCGATCTTGAACATCATGCTGAGGAAGTTCGAAGCGTAGTCCAGCTCGTTATCGGGGTGGACGTACGGCATGCCGATGCTGTGCCTGTAGGCGAACGCCGCGAGCGTGGGCACCTTGCCGATGAGCCGGTAGATCGTGAGCTTCCGCTCGGCCGGGTCGCTGATCTTCTTTGCGCTCGGGTAGAACGTGGAGAGCGCCGCCAGCGCGCTCACGAACATCCCCATCGGGTGGGCATCGTGGTGGAACCCGTCCATGAACTTCTTCAGGTTTTCGTGGACGAACGTGTGTTCGGTGACCTGCTTCGCCCAGTCGGAATGCTGCCCCTTTGTGGGAAGCTCGCCGTTCACGAGCAGGTAGGCGACCTCGAGGTAGGAGCATTTCTCGGCGAGCTGTTCGATCGGGTAGCCGCGGTAGCGGAGAATTCCCTTGTCGCCGTCGATGAACGTGATCGTGCTCTTGCACGCGGCGGTGTTCATGAACGCGGGATCGTATGTCATCATCCCAAAATCATCGTCCTTCACTTTGATCTGCCGGAGATCGATCGCCTTGATCGTGTCGTGCTCGATCGGCAGCTCGTATCGTTTTCCGGTTCTGTTATCGGTGATCGACAGCGTGTCGGGTTTTCCGGCAGTCTTCGGATCGGGAACAGGTTGTGCCATGATTTCTCCTCGGTGTTTCGGTGGATTTTTGGCTTGTGAGAGGGAAAGAGCGGCGTGAGATAGCAACTGTAGATAAAATAAGCAATAATTCTCATTCCTGCAAAAATCCGTTCACCCCCCTCTGATTATGAACCGGTTGATTTTCAGACATGGGTTTGTTAGGTTAACAGTAATTGCAGCGGTACATCCCATGCCACCGGATCCCCGCCGGTGAACGTGGCCCAGAACACTCCCTACTCTCTCGCGGCCCGGACCCCTTCTATCCATGCGCAGCTATTCACCCGAAGAGATACGGCAGTGTTTCACCTCGTCGACGGACTTTAACGAGATATTTGACGTCTTCCAGGCCGCTCTGGCGCAGAAAGTGAGCGAGTTCGAGCCGTACCGGCTCCTTTTCTGGAACCCGTCGCTGACTCCCGACGAAGTGAGATTGTTCGCCGAGAAGCTTGCCGGGGAGTTCCCCCAGGTCGCCTACGAGGTCTTTTTCTGGCTCGCCGGGATGTTCGAAGCCACGTACGCCACGAGCGACAATCACGAGCTTGCGTTCTACTACTACAAGAAAGCGGCGGCGGTCAATCCCTCCGAAGTCGACCCGTACGTCAAGGCCTGCGATTGCTACGAGCCTGATCTGAACATCCCCCCGGCTACAGGACTCATCGAATTCCTGAAGACCGGCCTCCCCCACATGGCGGACCCGACCCCGCTTTTCAAGCGGCTTGGAGAACTCTATACCTATATCGGCGACGAAGAACAGGGGACGTTCTACCGCCTGAAGGGGGAGAATCCTCCCGGGGGGCCCGGGAATCCTCCTCCGCAACCGGAGGAAGGAGAACAACCCTCCGCATGAAGGAGCTGAGGGGGTATGCGATGGTCGCTGCCGGCGCCTTCCTCTGGGGTTGCGCCGCGACGGCCGCGAAGCTCCTGCTCGCACACGACGTGGACACGGTCCTCCTCGTCCAGACGCGCGTGACGTTCTCCGTCCTCATCATGGCGTGCATCCTGGCGGCGTTCCGGCGCGATCTTCTCCGCGTGCATGTGAGGGACCTCTGGAGAATGGCGCTTCTCGGCGTCGTGGGGATCGCCGGCGCCAACTACACGTACTACGTGGTGATCAAAG
>DATJPH010000223.1:0-2197 GCA_035506475.1 Bacteroidota bacterium
GGTTCTGGGGAGAAGATCTCGAAACGCCGAAGGTCACGCAGGGGACCGTCGAAACGGTCAACGGCAAACAGTTCAGGGTTTACGTCCTCAGGCGGATGGCGCTCTTCCCGACCCAGCCCGGGAACCTCGAGATCGGCCCGATGGAAGAGAATACGGTCGTGGAGGTGCGGGATCGCCGCGTTGCGGATCCGTTTGATTCGTTCTTCCGCGATCCGTTCGGCCGCCAGATCAAGTACGTCATCAAAAGCGAGCCGATAAAGATCAAAGTCGACCCGCTTCCTCCGGACCCTCCCGCCGATTTCAAAGGGGCCGTCGGACAGTTCGCCATGAGCACGACCGTGGACAAGAAGACGACGAGGACGAACGAGCCGGTGGACCTGAAGGTCACCGTCTCCGGCACCGGAAACATCAAGCTCATCGAGTCTCCCGCGGTGGATCTCCCGGCGGATTTCGAGCAGTACACCCCGAAGATATCCGACAACATCAACAGGACCGGGGACAGGATGTCCGGGAGCAAGACATTCGAGTACCTGCTCATCCCCCGGTACCCCGGCGTGAAGGTGATCAAGCCCGTGACGTTTTCGTACTATGATCCCGGCAAGCGGGAGTACGTGAAGCTCCGCTCGCCCCAGATCGATTTGAACGTCGAGCAGGGGACCGCCCCCGTGGCGCCGCTGATCTCCGGGGGTTCGCAGGAGGACGTCCGCCTCCTGAGCCAGGATATCAGGTTCATCAAGCTGGGGGAGGGAGACCTCGTACGGAGGGGGGATCACCTCCACCTCTCGGGCGTGTTCATCGCGATGATGCTCTTTCCCCTGGCGTGTGCGGGCGGGGCGTTTGTCTATGCGCGGCAGCGCAAAGCCGTCATGCTCGATCAGGCGGGCTACAGGAACCGGCGGGCGATCAAGGTGGCCCGGAAAGGATTGAAGCAGGCGGAGTACCTCTTGCGGGAGAAAGGGGCTTCCGGCGCCCCGGCGGGGAATCAGCGGCTCAGGTTCTACGGCGAGATCTCGAAGGCGCTCTGGAAATACCTGGGGGATAAGCTGGGCATCCCGCAGTCGGCATTTTCAATAGAGGGAGCGGTCGCCGAACTCGGCGCCCGGTCGGTCGCGCCGGCGCTCACGACATCCCTGAAAGCGCTCCTTGAAACGTGCGACCTTGCGCGGTTCGCACCGACGAGCCTCGACCTCACCGTGATGCAGAGGACGTACGACGAAGCGCAGCGCATCATCGTTGACCTGGAACGGACACTCAGATGATCTTGCGACGACTCTCACTGCTCATGCTTCTCGCGGGCGCAGCGCACGAACTTCCGGCCCAAACGCCTGAGGAAATGCTGCGCCAGGCGAACCAGCTCTACCAGCAGGGAAAATTCTCCGAGGCGCGCGACGCGTACGGCGCGATCCTGAAGGGGGGCTACGAAAGCCCCGAGCTCCTCTACAATCTCGGGAACGCGTGTTACAAGAGCGGCTCCGTTCCCGGCGCGATCCTGAACTACGAGAGGGCACGGAGGCTCCTCCCCGGCGATGACGATCTGCGGCACAACCTCCAGATTGCGAACATGATGATCACCGACCGGATCGAACCCACGCCGCGCCTCTTCGTCTGGGACTACTGGGACGGCATCAAGAATTTCCTCTCACTTTCGTCCCTCACGCTCACCGTCTATTTCTTCTACTTTGTCGTCGCCGCCATGGCGTCCGTGTTCTTCCTTTCGCGTACGTATGCCCTCAGGAAGATCGCCGTCCTGGCGGGCTCGGGGTCCTTCCTCCTGTTTCTGTTCTTCCTTGTCGTCTTTATCGCCCGGCTCGGCGACGTCACCCGGACCGACGAAGCGGTCGTCATGGCGCCGATTGTCACCGTGAAGAACTCGCCGGATGCGAAAAGCTCGGACGCGTTCGTCCTGCACGGCGGCGTCAAAGTGCAGCTTGTCGACAGGGTGGAAAGCTGGTCGAAGGTCCGGCTCGCCGACGGGAAGGTGGGGTGGCTCGAAGGCTCCGCGGTCGAAGTTATTTAGATATCCTGCCGAATGCCCACCCTCGGGCAGCGTGTGGCAAAATGATTGCTTCGTGTGCTAATCACGCCTTGCTAAATCTGATTGATCACTGATGGCGGGCTGACCCTGCCCCAATGGGGCGTCCGATGACCCGAACCTGTCCAAAATCGCTGCAACCCACAGGTCCCCCCGGGCGAACGC
>DATJPH010000224.1:0-3955 GCA_035506475.1 Bacteroidota bacterium
CTGATCTGGCCGCTGCTCCTGCTCCTGGGGATTGAACACGTCAGGATCGATCCCGGGAACACGGCGTTTACCCCGCTTGACTTCTACGATTACCCGGTCACGCACAGCCTTGCCGGCGCGGCGATGTGGGCGTTCCTCATGGGGATCCTCTACCGGGTGATACGGCACGATGTGCGCGGGGGTGTTGTCGTGGCCGCCTGCGTCTTCAGCCACTGGATACTGGATTTTGTGACGCACCGCGCGGACCTTCCCCTCTGGTTTACGGGGAACACGCGCCTGGGTGCGGGACTCTGGAACTCGGTGGGGGGAACGCTCGTCGTGGAGATTGCGATGTTCGGCGCGGGGGTTGCGCTCTACGTGCAGACGACCAGGCCCCGGGACCGGACCGGGACGTATGCATTCTGGGGCCTCATCGCGTGCGTCCTGGCGATCTACTGCGCAAATGTCGCCGGCCCGCCTCCGCCTGATGCGGGAATGATCGCCGTTGCCGGCAACGCCGCCTGGCTGTTTGTCCTGTGGGCATACTGGGCTGACAGGCACAGGGTCGCGAGCCCTGCAGTCCCGTAACGCTCAGCGATGGGTCCCCTGGACCGCCGGTGTTAACTCTTCCAGTCCGGCATCGATGTACTGCCCCCCCTTGGTCTGCCGGCAGTGGAGCGCCAGCGTGTTCCGTCCGGGCGTGAGCAACTCCTGCATTTCACGGGGGAGTGGGACGTCTTCGTATTCAGAGGTGTACCCGGGATATTTTCCGGCAAGCTTGCCGTTGATGTACAGCTCGGCGTCCTCGTCATGATGGATCCGGACGTGGAGCCCCGTGATCTCTCCCCGGGGTATCGACACGTCCCGCCGGAGCCAGATCTCGGGCGTCTTCCACTCGGTCCTGACCACCGCCCCGGGCGTCCCTTCCGTGCCGAACCCCCCGGGGCCTTTTTTCCAATCAGCGAAATCGAAATCAGGCGACAACCAGGAGGAATCCGGCTTCTGGAACGTGTAGCGCCATTCCTGCCCGTTGAGCTCCGAAGTGGGAACGACGACGTAGACGACCGGGGGAGGCGGCACCCTGGAGAAATCGCCGGTGTTGACCGCGGCCAGCCGCCCCTCGTCCGGCTTGACGACCGCCCGGTCGTACGTCATCAACCCGTTGCATTCGACTTCAACATCTGTGAGCTGTGTGTAGATTGCGGCGGAGAGCCCGGGGAGGTCCTTGAGTCCGTAGACCGTCCGCATGAACGACTCGTATTTTGATGTGAGCTCAACCCTGTTCCCCATCCCCTGGTAGCCCCAGTGTTCCTTTTTCCACGTGTGCCCGGGTATGGCGAGCCCGAGTCCCCCGAATTCCCCCAGGACGATCGCCCGGCCCCGTTCGGCGTCGGGGGATTTCGGCTTCGGGTACGAGTGAATGTCATGAACATCCCCCGCGCCCTTGTCGTCCCAGCCGCTGGCGCTGTTCACAAGGCGGGTGGGGTCGGTCTTTTTCACCCACGCGGTCAGCCTTTCGGTGTCGAACTGCCCCCACCCCTCGTTGAACACCACCCACATGATGATCGAGGGGTGGTTCCTGTGCGTAGCGATCATCCGGCCGAGCTCGGACTCGAATTCGGTTTTACCTTCGGCTGTCCTGTTGTTGGCGCTCGGCATGTCCTGCCACACGAGCAGCCCGAGCCTGTCCGCCCAGTAGTACCACCTGTCGGGTTCCACCTTCACGTGTTTGCGCGCCATGTTGAACCCGAGCTTCTTCATCATGGCGATGTCGTTCATCATCGCATCGTCGGAGGGGGGAGTGTAAAGGCCGTCCGGCCAGAATCCCTGGTCAAGCGGTCCCACCTCCATCTGGAACGTCCCGTTGAGGAGTATACGCGCGATCCCGCTCGCATCCGTCCCTATCCGGACGCTCCGCATCCCGAAATAACTTCCCGCTTCATCGAGCGTCTTCCCCCCCCGCTCGAGTGAAACGTGAAGATCATACAGGAACGGGTCGGCCGGCGACCAGAGGTGTGCCCCCGGGAGTGCGATCGTCAGTGTCCCTCCGGGGCTCCCGGTTCCGGCACCGGCGGCTTTCCCGCCTGAGCTCACGCTCACGCGGACAACGTCCCCCGCGCTCTCTCCTTCGGCTTGGACCGTCACGCCGACCGAGGAGTTTTCCGGGTCGGGCGTGATGAGGAGATCCGCGATGTGCGCCGCCGGCAGAGGCTCGAGCCAGACGGTCTGCCAGATCCCCGTCGTTGATGTATACCAGATCCCCTCAGGTGAACGAACCTGTTTCCCCCGCGCCTGGTCTCCGCTGTCGGAGGGATCGTACACGCCGACGATAAGCTCCTGTTCCGCTCCGGGCTTCAGCCGATCGGTGATATCGAAAGCGAACGGATCGTATCCTCCCCTGTGCGTCCCGACATTCGTCCCGTTCACGTAGACAGAAGCTTCCCAGTCCACTGCGCCGAAGTTGAGATGGACCCTCTTCCCCGCCCAGGCTTTCGGGACCTCGAACGTCCGGCGGTACCAGAGGCGGTCCGCCTTCTTCATGACGCCGCTCAGCGCCGATTCGATGGGGAAGGGAACGAGTATCCTCCCGGCAAGCGTCCGACCCGCGGGGGGCGCCTCTCCCGGGGAGGCCTCTGCATATTCCCAGAGGCCGTTCAGGTTCAACCACTCTTTCCGAGTGAGCTGCGGGCGGGGATACTCCCTGTGGGCATTTTCGGGCGTCACCTGTCGCCCCCAGGATGTAAGAAGGTGTGCTCCTTTGGGGATATGCCACGGCGTCCCCGTCTTCTGTCCTGCGGGGGCGATCACTGCCAGCAGGGGGAGAAATGCCATCGCGAAGAGGGTCATGCTGTGTGACTTCATGAAATTACTCCACCTTCCATTCAAATATTCCCGCGGAGAAGCCGCTCTGCAGATCCACCTCCAGGCGGAGCGCGTCGGTCCTGACGGGTGTGAACGAGACTGTTGAGAGTGTGTCCTTTGTGACGGGAAGAGGGAGCGGGGTCGAGACCGGCTTCCAGAGGCTTCCTTCCCTGTAGAGGATGCGCCACGACTTCGGCACGCGGCATTCACCTTCCCCCGTGTCATCAAACCAGTAGACTCCGGCGCTCGAGACCGTTTCGACCCCCGGGAAATCGTACTCTACCCACTCGGTCGTTCCCTTCTTCGGCCACCAGTGCAGGTAGGGAACCGATTCGTCCGAAGAATTTTTCGGCATGAGCTGGTCGTTAAGCGCGTACGTCGGGACGTCGCGCGACGAACTCAGCCTGCTCTTCCGGGCAAGCGTGGGGGCGGGGAGGGGGAGGGCGGATCCGGTCGTGCGCGCCGGCCAGACCGTCATCTCGCACTTTCCCCGGTGTGCCCACGCGTAGTACGGTATTGCGCTGAACGGTCGTCCGGGCCCCGCGGCGATCTCCCCGGAGAGAGTCCGCTCGGCGGTGCAGGCGCGTCCGTGAAGCACGGTGAGGCCGTTGAGGAGGTCGCTTCTGAATTCGTCCGTTATGACGGCGGTATCCGGAATGACGATGTCCGTGACATGTCCGTCCGGTGCGTCTGCACCCTCGAGGCAGTAGACGAGCGGCCCGCGCTGAAGGGCGACTTTTCCCCTGTCGTCTTCCAGGCTGTCGTTGGCGACTATTCTCTGGACGCTCATGGGGAGATGGAGCGTGACGACGTCCCCCTTTTTCCACGTGCGCCGGATTGCCGCATACCCGAGCGCCGTGTCGAGCCGTGCACGTTTGCCGTTGACGCTCAGCGTCACCGGCTGAGCTGCCGGCTCCAGCGTGCGGTAGAGCGTCCCGGGCACGGGATGGTCAACGGCCCATCCGGGTATCCTCACGTAGACGGTGAATTCCGCCGGGTGCGCTGGCCCGAGCGTGATCCTGACTTCCCCGTCCCAGGGGTAGAGTGTCTCCTGCCTGACCGAAAGATCGCCGCCAGCCAATTGGACGTTCCCCTCCCCCGAGGCGAACAGGTT
>DATJPH010000225.1:0-5848 GCA_035506475.1 Bacteroidota bacterium
TTTTCGAGAATAAACTTGACTTCCATGGGTTTTCCACCTAAATTAAGCCACTAGGCGGAGTACTTGAGAGTTTACTTTAACGAAGACGGCTCCGGCAACCGAGCTTTGATGGCGCTACGCAGGGGGAAGTTGTCCCCGGGCACATGCGGAAACACGCTGATTTACGATACTGTCCAGTCGCGACTCGCCAGGATCGTGTTCACAACTACAGGAGGAAGCAATCATGCCGAAATTGAATCTCAGGGATGATGGATTCGAAGAAGAATCCAACCCCCTTGATTCCGACCAGTCTGTCGCTCCACCGCCGACCCTCCGTGAAGTTGGGGTGAGCGGAGGCGGAGGGAAGAGCTCGACGCTTCTTACAGCCATTCTCCTAATCGTTGTCGTTGGCGGCGGCGTATTCGCGTTGAATTATTTCAAAGTCATTCATCTCTGGGGGAAGCGGACGCCGAAAATCAGCACCGAAGCGATGACCGACCAGCTCCCCGTGCCCGAAACCCCGGTTCAGGGCGCCAACGCGACCGACCAGGGATCGACCGCTGCGCCGGCCCCCGATGCCTCCACGCAGACTCCCGAGCCGAGCCTGGAGCCGTCGGCAGCCACGCCGACGCCGTCGACGTCGACCCCGGTTCCGACGACTTCACGCCCGTCGCGCAAGAGCGAGGCCACACCCGCGTCTAAGTTTGTTCCGCCCCCCTCGGGATCCGGAAACTACACAGTCCAGGTTTCATCGTGGACGAGCAAGGAGATGGCCGAGAAGGAAGCGTCTCGCCTGAATACGGCGGGGATGAGCGCGTTCGTCGAGGATGCGGTGATCGCGGGGGAGAACTGGTACCGTGTGCGCGTCGGCAGGTACGGGAGCTCGAAAGAAGCAAAGGAAGCGGCCGACCAGCTGGCGAAATCGATGGAAGGCCAGATCTGGGTCGCCAAGGTAAGCGCGAAGTAGCATAAGCGCGTTCCCCCCCCCGGGGCGGCTGTTCGCCCCGCCGCCGTCCTCCTTTCCGGGTGCCGGCCTGCTCCGCAGAGCGTTCTGCGGGGGAGGCCGGCACCTCTCTTTTTCCGGTCAGCCCTTGTTCTCCTCTTCCCCTTTGAGGTAGAAGTAGTAGAAGACGGATTCGGCGAGCGTCAGCAAAAGGAGCGATGCCGAGTCCCTGTCCAGTGCAGGCCCGGCGCCGGCGGGGGGCATGACGAGCTTCATGACGAACGACGCCATGCTCCACCCGACGAAGAAGATCAGTGCCATGAAGAACACCGCAAGGAATCCTTCGGCGAGCCCCTCGTCCTGCCACCGCTTCGTGTAGGCTCCCGCGACCGCGACAATATGTGCGTAGAATACAAGGAGAGGGATCACGGTGTCAGCCCCCCCCGTGCGGCGTGAGCGCGGCGCGGACCGTGCGGATCAGAATCTTGAAGTCGAGCGCGAACGACCAGTTCTCGATGTAGTAGAGATCGTACTTGATCCGCTCCTCGATCGAAGTGTCCCCCCTGAGGCCGTTGACCTGCGCCCAGCCCGTCATTCCCGTCTTCACCCGGTGGCGGTCCAGGTATTTCGGGACCTTCGCCCTGAACTGGTCGACGAAATACGGACGCTCCGGGCGCGGACCCACGAGGCTCATCTCCCCCTTCAGCACGTTCAGAAGCTGCGGCAGCTCGTCCATGCTCGTCCTGCGGAGGAACGCGCCGATGGGCGTGCTGCGGGGATCGTCCCTGCGCGCCCAGACCGGTCCGCTGGAGGCCTCGGCATCCGTGCGCATGGAGCGGAACTTCAGTATGACAAACGGCCTCCCGTCGATGCCGACCCGCTCCTGTGCGTAGAACACCGGCCCGCGGGAGGTGAGGCGGACGAGGAGCGCGATAAGGAGAAGGACGGGGGAGAGGACCAGAAGGAGGAACGCGGAGAAGGCGAAATCGAACAGCCGCTTGGCGACCCGCCCCCAGCCCGTCAGGGGGTTTCCCTTCAGCGTCAGGAACGGGAGCCCCTCGTATTCCGTGAGCCGCACCTGGCTCGTCAGGATCTCGAGGACGTCCGGGATCATCATGAACTGGACGTCAAGGCCTTCGCAGTCCGACACAAGGTCGAAAAGCCGCTGGTGTTCCCCGGCGCGGAGCGCGATGAAGACGACGCTGACTCCCTTCGTACCGATAAACGCCGAGGCGTCCGTGACGGGGCCGAGCCAGGCGAGCGACGAGAGCCGGAGCGCCGGGTCGCACGCCGCGTCGGCGAAATAGCCGGCGATGTCAAACCCGAAGGAGGGATGCCGGTGGAGCCGCGTGTAGACGTCGTTGGCGAGCGCGTCGTTGCCGATGATCACCGCCGTCCGCAGGAACCTCCCGCGCCTGTGCATCTTCCGCTCCAGCGAGGCGACGAGCGCCCGCCCCAGGAGTATCAGGACGATGGAGGTGAGCCAGATCAGGACGAAGACGACGCGCGAATAGGAGAACCCCCTGTAGAGGAACGCCGCGCTCATCAGTATGAGCATCCCGGCCGTCCCCCAGCGGACGATCGAGATCAGCTCGTCGGAGAGGCTCACGCGGCGGCGCGGGCGGTACACCCTGCTTGCGCGGAACAGGAGGAGCCAGACGACGACCATCACCACCGATCCGGCGATGTACCCCTCAATAGGGGGGACCGGGGCTGACGGGACACCGAGGTGCTCGAAGATCATGCTCCGGAACCTGAGCCAGTAGGAGAGGAGGAACGAGCCCTCGATGGCCACGGCGTCTATGGCGACCCGCATCAGGGGGATGACGAGGTCCCCCTGGCGGCTTGGCGCAGGATCCTGGGGTGTGTGAGCCACGTCGTGTTCCTGCCTCAGGTATACAGCTCGCGCTCTGCCAGCCCGGCGATGATGTGCCCGATGGTGATATGGCCTTCCTGTATCCGCTGGGTGTCGTTCGAGGGGACGATGATCGCGATGTCGACGAGCGTCCGGGTCGTCCCGCCGTCCTTCCCCAGGAACCCGATCGTTGTCATCCCTTTCCCCTTCGCCGTGCTGACCGCACGGTTGACGCTCTCCGACCTGCCGCTCGTGCTGATCCCGATGAGAACGTCGCCGGGGGAGCCCAACGCCTCGACCGCCCGGGCGAAGACGTTGTCGTACCCGATGTCGTTTGCCCCCGCGGTGAGCATGGAGCTGTCTGTGGTGAGCGCGATGGCCGGAAGGCCAGGGCGCTTGATGGCAGGGTTCATCCTGATGACGAATTCGGTGGCCAGGTGCTGCGAGTCCGCGGCGCTCCCCCCGTTGCCGCACAGCAGGACCTTCCTGCCGGCGCCGAGCGCGCGGACGACCGCATCGACCGCCCTGCCGATATCCTCCGCGCAGGCGGAGGCGATCTTATTCTTTGTCTCCGCGCTGGCGGCAAGCTCCGCCGCTATGAACGATCTTCGCAGCTCCGAGGGATCTCCCTGGTGGGGCATCGGTACTCCCGTAAATAAGTGAGTGTTCGGTTCAGGCTTCCAGCATCGTCCGGACGATCCCTTCGACGCTCCGGAGGGCGCTTCCCAGCTTCTCAGCGTCTTTTCCCCCGGCAGTCGCCAGGTGGGGCCGCCCGCCCCCTTTTCCGCCGAGCGCTCCTGCGACCTGGCCGACGATCCGCCCCGCCTGCACCCCCCTGGCGCTGATGAGGTCGTCGGTCACGATGCAGACAAGCGCGGGCTTCCCGTCGATGACGGCCCCCAGGACCCCGACGCCCGACTTCAGCTTCATCCGGAGCGCGTCGCCGAGGCTCTTGAGCTCGTCCATGGATGCCGCACTGACCTGGGCGGAGACAAGCGTGCTCCCGTTGATCCGGGTCCCCGCATTGACGAGCTCGTCAATCGACGAGGCCCCGTCACGGACCCGGGCCTTCGAAATCTCCTTCCGGAGCTCCGATGTCTCCCTGGCGAGCCGGTCGGCGGTCTCCTGCCGTTCCCGGAGCTCCCGTTCAATCCCCTCGATCGCCTCTCGGCTCAGCGCGCCGGCGGGAATGGTGATCTGCGGGCGGGAGGATGACGCCTCCCCGGTGACAAGCCCGAGCTCACTCTCCAGCGCCTGTTTTTCGGACACGAGCTTCCCGATCTGTTCGTCGGTTGCCTTCCCGGCGCCGATGAGACCGTCGATCCAGGTGCGGAGGCCGTCTCCGGTGACCGCCTCGATGCGCCGGACGCCGCTGGCGATCCCCGATTCGCTCACGATCTTGAACAGCCCGATTTCGGCGGTGTCCCTGACATGGGTCCCGCCGCAGAACTCCACACTGAATTTCTCGTCGACGAAGACGACGCGGACGATGTCGCCGTACCTGTCGCCGAAGAACATCTTCACGTTCGGAATCCTGCGGGCCTCCTCGATCGGCATGTCAACGCCGGTCACGACCTTCACCCGCTCGGCGATCTTCCCGTTGACGATATCCTCGATCCGCCTGATCTCTTCGGGGGTGATCTTCGCAAAATGGGGGAAGTCGAACCTGAGCCGGTCGGGGGCGACGAGCGAGCCCTGCTGGTGGACGTGCGTCCCCAGGACGCGCCGCAGCGCCTCGTGGACAAGGTGCGTCGCCGTGTGGTTGCGCTCGATGCTCCTGCGGCGCTCCGCGTCGACGCGGGCCTTCACGCGGAGCTCACCCCCGGGGGGGATCGATCCGCGGAGCAACTTCACCTCGTGAATGATCCTGTCGTCGTTTTTCTCGGAGGCGATGACCTGCGCGGCAAAGCCCTCCCCCTCGACGACTCCCGTGTCGTCGACCTGTCCCCCGGAGCGGACGTAGAACGGCGTCCTGTCGAGGTTGATGAACTTCCCCTCCACGACGTGTTCGAGAACCGCGTCAGTCTCGAGCGTCTCGTAGCCGACGAATGCGGAGGGGCTGAAGAGCCCGAACCGGTCCGGTCCCTGGCGCACCCCCGCGTCCCCTCTGGGTGCGTCCCCCCCCTTGCGGGCGCGCGTACGCTGCTCCTCCATGAGCGTGTCGAACCGCCCGGTGTCGACCGCAAGGCCCCGCTCGGAGGCCATCAGCTGCGTGAGATCGAGGGGGAACCCGAACGTATCGTAGAGCTTGAACGCGTCGTCGCCCGGGAAGGTGCGCGCGTCCCCCAGGCGCTCCAGGACGGAGGAGAATATCTCCAGCCCCCTGTCGAGCGTCGTCGAGAAGCTCTCTTCCTCGGCGCGTATCACTTTCTGGATATGGGCCTGCTGTGCCACGACCTCGGGGAAGACGTCCCCCATCGAGCCTGCCACCGCGGGCGCGATCGCATGGATGAAAGGCTCCCGCATCCCCAGCGTCCTTCCGAACCGCGCGGCGCGACGGAGTATGCGGCGCAACACGTAGCCCCGCCCTTCGTTCCCCGGTATGGCCCCGTCGGCGATGGCGAACGAGAGCATCCGGACATGGTCGGCGATCACGCGCATGGCGACCCGGTCCGCCTCCAGCGTGTACGGCCTCCCCGTCAGCTCGGCGACGGCCCCGATAATCGGCATGAACACGTCGGTGTCGTAGTTGGAGTCCTTCCCCTGCAGGACCGCGCAGACGCGCTCGAACCCCATCCCCGTGTCGACGTGCCGGGCCGGGAGCGGCTCAAGCGCCCCGGTCTCGTTCCTGTTGTTCTGTATGAACACAAGGTTCCAGATCTCCATGACACGCGGATCCCCCGCGTTCACGAGGTTGCCCCCCGACCCGTCGGGGGTGAGGTCGATGTGGATTTCCGAGCAGGGGCCGCACGGGCCCGTTTCCCCCATTTCCCAGAAATTGTCCTTCCTCCCGAACCTGAGTATGTGCCCCGGTGCGATGTCGGTGACCTCCTGCCAGAGGGACCGGGCCTCGTCGTCGGTTTCGAAGACCGTTGCGTAGAGCCGCTTCTTCTCGAGGCCCCAGACGCCCG
>DATJPH010000226.1:0-2081 GCA_035506475.1 Bacteroidota bacterium
GAAGAACTCCGCATTCAGCACTCCATGCTTCTTACTTCTTTCTTGACTTCACCCTTCGATGAAGAATTAAGAATTGCCTGAATTCTGAATCCTGAATTCGTATATTCCCACCGTATCCCTTCCAGCCATCGCTTCCGTACCAGGCCAATGCACAGGGTGTATATCGAGGAACTTTCCTCGCACGAGGGAGAGACAGTCACGATCAGCGGCTGGCTCTACAACAAGCGCTCGAGCGGCAAGATCCGCTTCCCGGTCGTCCGCGACGGCACCGGCTACCTGCAGGGGGTCATGGTCAAGGGGAGCGTCCCCGATGATGTGTTTGCCCGTTTCGACGACCTGACCCAGGAATCGTCCCTCACGCTCACGGGGAAAATTCGCGCGGAGAAGCGCGCCCCCGGGGGATACGAGATGGACGTGACGGACATGCAGATCATCAACGGCGCCGTCGAATACCCGATCACCCCCAAGGAGCACGGCGTGGACTTCCTCATGGACCGGAGGCACCTCTGGCTCCGCTCGAGCAGGCCGCACGCGGTGCTCCGGATCCGCCACCAGGTCATCAGGGCGATCAGGGAGTTCTTCGATTCCCGGGGGTTCGTCCTGTTTGATGCCCCCATTTTCACGCCGGCAGCGTGCGAGGGGACGTCCACCCTCTTCGAGACCGAGTATTTCGACCTCGGGAAGGCGTACCTGACACAGTCGGGCCAGCTCTACGGGGAAGCGGGGGCGATGGCGTTCGGCAAGGTGTACGTGTTCGGCCCCACGTTCCGGGCGGAGAAATCGAAGACCCGGCGCCACCTCACGGAGTTCTGGATGGTGGAGCCGGAAGTCGCGTTCAATGACCTCGACGCCAACATGGACCTGGCGGAGGAATTCCTGGAACACATCGTCCAGTCCGTCCTGAAAAACCGGAAGATGGACCTGGAGACGCTGGGACGCAATACGGCGTCGCTGGAGAATGTGCGCCGCCCGTTTCCCCGGATCACGTACGACGAGGCGGTGGGCATCGTGACGGAGAGCGGTGTCGATTTCCAGTGGGGGAACGACCTGGGGGGAACGGACGAGACCATCGTGTCGGGGAAGTTCGACAGGCCCGTGATGGTGCACCGGTATCCCGCGGAGGTCAAGGCGTTTTACATGAAGCGCGATCCCGCAAACCCGAAGCTCGCGCTGGCGGTCGACGTGCTCGCCCCGGAAGGGTACGGCGAGATCATCGGGGGAAGCCAGAGGGAGGATGACCTCGAGACGCTGCTGGGGCGGCTCCGCGAGCAGAATCTGCCGCGGGAGGCGTTCGAGTGGTACCTGGACCTCCGCCGGTTCGGTTCGGTGCCCCACTCCGGGTTCGGCCTCGGCGTCGAACGGACGGTCGCCTGGATCTGCGGGCTGGAGCACCTGCGCGAGGCGATCCCGTTCCCGCGCATGATCTACCGACTGACACCGTAGAGAAGGCCCGATCATCTCCCCATGCTGACAGTCACCGATCTGCGGAAAGAGTTCGCCACTGTCGTCGCAGTGGACGGCGTGTCGTTCCAGGCTGGCACAGGGGAAGTCTTCGGGCTCCTCGGACCCAACGGGGCCGGCAAGACCACGACGATCAGGATGATACTGAACATCCTGGTCCCCGACGGCGGCAGCGTGACGTACGACGGGAGACCCTTCTCCCCGGAAATCAGGAACAGGATCGGGTACCTCCCCGAGGAGCGGGGGCTCTACCGGAAGAGCCGCCTCCTCGACACGATCGTCTACTTTGCCGGCCTCCGCGGGATGAAGCGGTCGGCCGCGCGCGAGCGCGCGCTCCACTGGCTCGACAGGCTCTCGCTGGGAGAGTACCGGGACCGCAAGGTGGAAGAGCTCTCCAAGGGGAACCAGCAGAAAGTGCAGTTCATCTGCGCGATCATCCACGACCCCACGATTGTCGTCCTCGACGAGCCCTTCTCGGGGCTCGACCCCGTCAACCAGATACTGATCAAGGAGATATTCCAGGAGCTTCGCACCGCCGGGAAGACCGTCGTCTTCTCGACGCACCAGATGGATCAGGCGGAGCGGCTGAGCGACGCCATCAGCCTGATCAACAGGGGGCG
>DATJPH010000227.1:0-2567 GCA_035506475.1 Bacteroidota bacterium
CGATGAGAACGGGAAGGAATCCCCCGTCATCATGGGAAGTTACGGCATCGGGATCGAACGCATCATCGCCTGCCACATCGAACAGAACCACGACGAAAACGGGATCATCTGGGACAAGGCCCTCGCACCGTTCGACGTGCACCTTGTGGCGGTCAGCGCACGGAGCGCGGCGGTCGTGGAGGCGTCTGAGGCGCTCTACCTCGAGCTGAAGGGGGGCGGGCTCGACGTCCTGTACGACGACAGGAAGGAGACAAGCCCGGGATTCAAATTCAAAGACGCGGATCTCCTCGGCATGCCATACCAGGTCATCGTGGGAGAAAAGAACCTTGCCGCGGGGAACATCGAAATCAAGGAACGAAAGTCGGGAACGCGGACGATCGTGAAAAGGGAAGATCTCGTGGGGACGGTCAAGAGGCTGCTCACCTGAAAGGAGAGGGCATGGAAGCCATGAAGCTCCTCGTCAACGGCGAATGGCGCCAGACGAACATCAAACGACAGGTCTTCAATCCCTATCAGAACAAGGCGATCGGGGAGGTCTGCCAGGCCACATCCCGGGATATTGACGACGCCATCCGTTCTGCGGAAGCGGCATTTCACCTCACGAAGAACCTCTCCCCGTACGAGCGCGGGCTCGCGCTGGACTCGGTGTCGCGCGCGCTGGCCGAGCGGAAGGAAGAATTTGCCGCACTGATCACCGCGGAAACCGGCAAACCGATCTCGTTTTCCAGGTCCGAGACCGAACGGGCCGTGTTCACGCTGGCGACATCGGCCGAGGAAGCACGCAGGATTGAAGGGCACGTGCTCCCGCTCGACGTGGTGCCCCAGTCGGGGAACCGCACCGCGATTATCCGGCGGTTTCCCATCGGGGTTATCGGCGCTATTACGCCGTTCAACTACCCTCTGAATCTTGTCGCCCATAAGCTCGGGCCGGCAATCGCCGCCGGCAACACGGTCGTTCTGAAACCCTCCTCGAACGCCCCGCAGACTTCGCTCAAACTGGCCGAGCTCTTCACAAAAACCGGGCTCCCCCCGGGTACCGTCAATGTCGTACCCTGCATGGGAAGTGAAATAGAGCAACTTATTACCGATAAAAGGGTTAAGCTTATCAGCTTCACGGGAAGTCCTGTGGTCGGATGGGGAATCAAAGCCCGAGCAGCGAGGAAAAAAGTGGTCCTCGAGCTGGGGGGGAACGCGGGGGTTATCGTCTGTGCGGACGCGAACATCGACCATGCCCTCAAGAGCGTCGTGCAGGGAGCATTCGGAAACGCCGGCCAGTCATGCATATCCGTCCAGCGCGTCTACGTCCACGAGTCCATCGCTGAGGTGTTCACCGCCCAGCTTGTCAAACTCGCGAAATCCATCGCGGTAGGAGACCCCGGGAACCCGCGCACGGTGGTGGGCCCCATGATCGACGAGCAGGCGGCGCGCAAGATCGAATCGTGGATCAAGGAGGCAACAGAAGGGGGCGCGCGCGTGCTCTGCGGCGGAGGGAGGACGGGCGCGGTGCTTGAACCTACCGTCCTTTCGGACGTCGCACCCGAAATGAAAGTGAGCTGCCAGGAGGTGTTTGCTCCCGTGCTGACCGTGGACAGGTTTTCAGACTTCAGGGAGGCGCTCGAGCGGGTCAACACGTCGGCCTACGGCCTGCAGGCGGGGATCTTCACGAACAACGCGACGGATATGTTCTATGCCTACCATGAGCTCGAGGTCGGCGGGGTGATCATCAACGATGCCTCATCCTTCAGAGTGGACCATATGCCGTACGGGGGTGTGAAAGAGTCCGGCGTGGGGAGAGAAGGGGTCCGCTACGCGATCGAGGAGATGACGGAGATGAAACTCCTGGCTCTCAACTTCCCCTGAGGGAGAGGGGAGAACGTCCGCCGCAGCACGCAGGTTGTGTGCCTGGTGATCAACCGCGGGTTGAGGCTTCAGCGCCCGCCGCCCCCTGTTTTGTCTGACAACATGTTTATAAGTCGTCCTTTCCTCCCCTTGATTTTTCCAAACGGCTTCTCTAGAATGACGCCTAACACCTGAGAGCCCATGTCACAGTTCGTCCATCTCCATAATCATTCGCACTACAGCCTCCTTGACGCGGCCTGCCGCATTGAGGACCTTGTCCAGGCCGCAGTGGACGACGGGATGCCCGCCGTCGCGCTGACCGACCACGGCGTCCTTTTCGGTGCAATCGAATTCTACAAGAAGGCGAAGAAGTCAGGGATCAAGCCGATTATCGGGGTCGAAGCCTACATCGTGACGAAGGGGAGCAGGCTCGAGAAATCCCGCCAGGAGACGGAATCGGGAGGCAAGCGCGCGAGCTATCATCATATCGTGCTCCTTGCCAAGAACGAGACCGGCTACAGGAACCTCCTCAAACTCACCACGATCGCCCACCTGGAAGGTTTCTACTACAAGCCGCGCATCGACACGGATGTTCTCCGGGAGCACAGCGATGGGATTGTCGCACTCTCGGCGTGCGCAGGAGGCGTCGTCTCGGCCCATCTTGCCTCGGGGAGAGATGAAGAGGCGTACGAGGCCGCCCGGATTTACAAGGAGATATTCGGCGAAGA
>DATJPH010000228.1:0-2781 GCA_035506475.1 Bacteroidota bacterium
TCCATGTAGCCGATCCGGTTGCGTATGCTGTAATCGACTCCCACCGCCGGATCTTCGTGGTGCCGCCGGGCGCTCCCGATGATCACCATCTTTTCGGGCTCGCCCCGGGAGATGGTGACCGAGCCGAATGAGGAGGTGAGCGTCACCTTCAGCTCTTTTTCGGTCGTGCGGCCGATCTCGCGCGTGTCGGACGTATCCTGCGGCGGCCCGGGAGCTGCGGAAGCGCTCCAGAGCGCGGCGACCAGCGCGACGGGTGCAAGGACTGTCGTTCGTCGGTTCATGCGGGTTTCCTCCCCCTACGGGAGTTTACGCAGGAGCCCCCCGGGAGTTGCGCGGCCTCTTTAGTAGTGCCGGATCTTCCCCCGGAGCTGCTTGTAGAGAAGCTCGCGGGCCCGGAAAATATGGGCTTTCACGGTCCCGATCGGGAGCCGGAGCATTTTGGCGATTTCCTCGTAACTCCGCTCTTCGACGTGTCTCAGGCGGATCACGAGCCGGTATTTCTCCGGGAGCTGCTCGATGGCCTGGTTGAGCATAACGGCCCGTTGGTCGCTGATCAGCTCCTTGTCCGCCTCGTAGGAATCGTCGGGCAGCTCGAACGTGAAATCGCTGTCCTTTGATTCGATCGGCTTGTCGATCGAGAACATCTGGAGCTTCTTCTTCCGGATATAGTCGATGCAATTGTTCGTCGCGATCTTGTAGAGCCAGGTCGAGAAGGCGTATTCCTCGTTGAAGCTCTTCAGCGAGCCGAACGCCTTGATGAACGCCTCCTGTGTAAGGTCCTCCACCTGCTCCCTGTCGCGGACCATCCGGTAGATGAAGTTGAATATCGCGTCGTGGTACTTATCCATCAGGCGCCGGTAGGCGGCGTCGTTCCCGGTGAGCGCGTCGGCAATGATCGCGGAATCCTCGGAGCGGGAGTCGAGCTTGCGCTGCGCTGTGCGGGGGGTCGGGCGTGTGCGGGCGGGCTTATGTTGCCGCTCAGGTGTCGACATGCAGTGGGGAAACTACAGAAAAGGAGGCAGACTATCAACCGGCTCGCGGGAGATTGCTTCGCACAGAGCGCACGCAATGACAGTCCCCTGTCATTGCAGGCGGCGCCGCAGGCGCCGAGAAGCAATCCCGGTTGATTCGTCCTCAGGAAAATGCTATGTTGATCCATGTTCCTCACATTTGAAGGACTTGACGCGAGCGGCAAGACGACGCAGGCGCAGATCCTGGTGGATGCGCTCCGCACGCGCGGCGACGCGGTGGTCCATTTCATCCGTGAACCGGGAGGAACCGTGATTTCCGAGCGGCTCCGTGAGATTCTCCTGGACAGGCGCAATCTCGATCTGTCCGATCTCGCGGAGCTGTTCCTCTTTTCGGCAAGCCGGGCGCAGCTCGTGCGCGAGGTGATCGCCCCCGCGATCGCGCGGGGGGAGACTGTTATCTGTGACCGGTTTTACGACTCGACCACTGCCTACCAGGGGTACGGGCGGGGTCTGGACCTCGGCGCGATTGCGACGGTGAACGCGCTCGCGACCGCAGGAACCGTTCCCGACCTGACGCTGCTCGTCGACGTTACTGTGGACGAGGTCATTCGCCGGAAGCGTGCGGCGGGCGCACCGGCGGACAGGATGGAGGGGGGTGGGAGGCAGTTGTTCGAGCGCGTGCGCAACGGGTACCTGGCGATCGCGCGTGAGCACCCGGATCGCGTGCGCGTGGTGGACGGCATGAGAAGCGTCGACCTGGTTGCGGCGGATATCCGCCGCGCGGTTGGCGAGCGACAGGAGCAACTACACTAAGGAGGAGCGGTGAGCGCGAAGGGCGAAACGGGGCGGAAACGAAGGAGAACGGTGCTTCTCCTGGCGGCGGTATCTGCACTGGTTGTTGCGGGGGCGGGATTCGTCCTCGTGCCGGATACAGACCTCTACCTGAAGATCAATAAGGGCATCGATGTCTTCGGGCGGGTCTACAGGGAGATCACCGTCAACTACGTTGACGCGATCGACCCGGAGAAATTCATGCAGGCGGGGATCGACGGGATGCTCGGCACGCTCGACCCGTACACCGTGTACATCGACCGGGAGGAGGGGGACGAGGTCGACCTCCTTACCACCGGGAAATACGGCGGCATCGGCGTCACGATCGGCGTGCGGGACGGCGTGCTGAAGATCATCACGGTGATGGACGGCTACTCCGCCGCGAGAGCCGGGATCGTCCCCGGCGACCGGCTGCTCGAAGTCGGGGGGGTGCCGGTCGGCGCGAAGAAGCCGGACGAGGTCAGGTCGCTTACGCGCGGCGAACCGGGCACCGAGGTCAAGGTGACTATCGCGCGTGAAGGCGCGAAGGCGCCGCTCGAGTTCACGCTCGTCCGGGAAGAAATCCAGGTGAAAAACGTCACGTATTCCGGGTACGTCGCCGGCGGGATTGGCTATATCCGCCTGGAGCGGTTCTCGCGGAAGGCGGGGGAGGAAGTCCGGCAGGCGATCAAGGAGTTGAAGATCCAGGGTGACCTGAAGGGGCTCGTGCTTGATCTCAGGGGGAATCCCGGCGGACTTCTCGACGCGGCCGTTGACGTCGTGAGCAAATTCGTTCCGCGCGGGAGTACGATTGTTACCACAAAGGGGCGGAAGGCGGAAGCGGACAAGACGTACCAGAGCACGGAAGAGCCTCTCCTTCCTGCGACGCCGCTCGTCGTCCTCACCGACCGCGGGAGCGCGAGCGCGAGCGAGATTGTCGCCGGATCGCTGCAGGACCTCGACCGGGCGCTGATCGTCGGGACGCGGACGTTCGGCAAGG
>DATJPH010000229.1:0-5159 GCA_035506475.1 Bacteroidota bacterium
ACGGCGTCCCGTCGTCACCGCTGTCATCCCCTGTGCCGAACCCCGGGTACCCGGCGTCCGCCGGGGAGTTCTTCATCCAGAGAGCGTTCACGGCGAACATGAGTGCGACGCAGGCCGCGGGGATCCAGAAGGCATACTGCCAGGGGAGCACAAGGAGGATGAGCGGGACCCCCTGGAAGGCAAGGAGGAGACCCAGGCGGATCAGAACGCCGAATATGCCGGAGAACGTTCCGCGCTCGCGCACATGGAACCACTGGGCGTTGACCTTGACGATCGAGAGCGCGCCGAAGGACTGGAAGTAGCCGTTGAGACCCCAGACGACCGCCATCAGCGTCAGGATGAGCGTCCCCGACATGCCGAACGACATCACGGCGGGAGTCACGACGTGGCGCGCCGTCCCGGCCCCCTCCCACACCGCCGGGCTCACGACTGTCAGACCTGCAAGCCCGAACAGGACGTTCGCGACGATCACACCGCCGGCGCCGAAGAGGAACGCCTTCTTGCCGCCGATCCTGTCGGCAAGCGGCCCGTTCAGAACGACGGAGAGACCGTAGACGAGCGGCATCATCGTCTCGAAGACGCCGAGATCGGTGTTCCTCCAGCCGAAGAGGTCCGCCAGCATCGGCGCGGCCGCCGTGTAATTGTACCGCGTCGCGTAGAAGAACGCATACAGGATGCCGAGCGACATCCAGTTGACGACGCGACGTCTCCGGAATTCGCCTCCGGGGATGAGTACGCCGTCCGGGGAGATGTCCATAGAGTTCGTTTCCCGATGTCAGCGGTTTGACGGGAGCCGGTTTCGCCAGAGCGTCCCGGTCACCCGGGCGAGCTCCGCGCCGATGAGGCCCGGGTCGTGCGTCTTCTCGGGTTCATTCTCGAAGACGGCGTACGGCACCCGGAAATCCCCGACCCGGATGTAGGCGGGATCCTGCGAGGCGAGAGCCTCCCAGTCATTTGTCCTGTAGTAATGGTCCATTTTCTCGTCAGGGAGCGAGTGGTACAGGATGGAATGCTCCTCCCCCTTGCGGGCCCGGCGCCTGTTTTTCCGCACGGATTCTTCGTACGAGACACGGATGTAGACGAGCGCGGCCCTGGAGAGGATCTCGTCGTGCAGGCATTCAAGCGCATGGCCGATCCCCCGGGGCCCGCCGCGCGCGAACTCGATGAGGACGGTCCTGTCGTTGTGGTAGGACGGGTCGCGCGCGATCTTCTTCCGGTATTCGAGGTTGATCCGCTCCAGGTACAGGTCCCACACGAATTCATCCTTGAACCAGTAGTTCTCATCCGTCCAGAGTCGCGGCCTTCCGTGGCGCGTGAGGATGTCGTCGGTTTCGAACGTCTCCCAGACGTACACGAAGTCGTCGAGCTCTTCGAACGCGCCGATCCGGAATTTCCCCAGGCGTTCGGCCGGGGCGGTCTTCCTCAGGAAATCGATGACTTCCGACTTCCCCGCCGCGGGGCGGCCTGTCAGGATCAGGACGGGAAAATTCTCTTGTGCCATGAAGGGCTCCGGGATCAGGGGACTTTTTCGATAACGTCGGTGACCGCAGGGACGATCTCCCTGCGCGCCCGGACGATCTTCTCCACCGCCTCAAACACCGTCTCGTTCAGGTAGAGGGGCATGCGCACCTCCAGGCCGAGATATTTCTTCGCGTCCCCGACAAAGAAATCGCTCGCACCGCATGCGTACGAACGGTCGGGATCGAGCGGCTTCCCCCCTACCTCGATCGACACGAACTCGACGCGTCCGTCTGCCCCCTTCCTCCATGTTCCGGACATCCCGGCGATCTGTATGCCGGGCCTCTTTTCGATGTTGTAGATCATCACGTCACGGAGCTGCGCGCCGGTAAGCTGGAACGTCGTGAGTATGTTCCTGAACGGAAGAACTTCGAAGAGCGTCTTCTTCGTCACCGGGCCTGCGGGGACGTCCCGCCGTATGCCGCCGTTGTTCATGAAGCCCACCTCGGCGCCCGCAGCCTCCCGCTGCGCATCGGCGAGGAATGTCCCGATGGGGCTCTGTGATTCGCTCCGGGTCCAGTTGCCGCGGAGCGTGAATATCACCCTGTCAAAATCCCTGTCGATCTCCCGCTGCATCGAATCGGCCAGGACGGAAACCGAAGACGGAGGCCGTTTCTCCCCGATCCAGAGGGGAACGAGGTTGCCGTCATATTTCGTGACGCGTCCCCCGTCGACAGTGATATCGAGGACCCCGAGGTTCTCCGCATTTGATCCCGTCTGGACGATAAGGACGCCGTCGACAACCTTCGGATGGCGGAGCCTCGTGTGCGAGTGCCCCCCGACGATGATCGCCAGGCCGGGGACCCCGGCGGCGAGCTCGGAATCTTCCTCGACGCCCTGGTGGGTCAGCGCGATCACGAGGTCGGTCTTCGGTTTCAGCTCGGCGGCGTATCTCCGGGCTGTTTCCACAGGCGACAGGACCCTGAGGCCCACGAGGTTGTTCTGATTGACGAGCTCGTAGAGCTCCTGAGAGATCAGCCCGATGATACCGAGCCTCAGCCCTCCGCGCTCCAGTATGACGTACGGGACGTTGCCGACCGGAAAGCGCCCGAGCGTGTCCACGAGGTTGGCGCAGACGGTGGGGAAATTCACAATCCGGACAAGCGCACGCAGGTTGTCCTGCGAGACATCGAAGTCATGATTCCCGGGGGTCCAGGCATCGTACCCGATGGAATCCATCATCACGAAGAGCGCGCCGCCCTGTGCCCCTGCGTACGTCCGCTCTGTGATCGGATTGCCCGTCATCACGTCCCCGGCGTCGAGCATCACCGTCGCAGGTTTCGTGGCGCGTATGCTGTCGGCGATATACTTGAGCTCGGCGAACCCCCCGACGTACGGCCGCGGCGTCGCCTTCACCCAGTACGCCTCGTGCGGCATGAACGAGGCGTGCATGTCGTTCGTGTGGAGTATCGTGAGCGGCGTACCCTGGCCGAATGCGGCGGTCCCGGCCGTCAGAACGACGAAGGCGGCACAGAGAGAGCGTCTGAGAAGAGAGAGCATGAGTGGTCCTGAGATGTGCGAGTGCGGGCAATATACGAAGAATGCTTCAATTGCGAAACCGTGAATACCTGTTTGATATTCCGCGGGGTATTCGTATTTTTGGAGTGCGCACTTCATTTCATCCGGCATGCCTCATGATTGCACTCGAAAGCCTCACGCTCCGCAGCGTCCTGAAACAGAGCACCCGGCGGTTCCGGGAGAGGATAGCATTTTCCGCGGTCGACGGCGACTCCATACTCTACGGCCAGCTCGCCGAGCGGGTGGAAGAACTCTCCCGCCTCCTTCACGAACGGGGGATCATCGCCGGTGACAGGGTCGCCATACTCTCCGAGAACAAGCCGAACTGGGGAGTCGCATATTTCGCCGTCACCACGATGGGTGCGGTGGCGGTCCCCATACTCCCCGATTTCCATCCCAACGAGGTCCAGCACATCCTCCGGCACTCGGAGTCGAAGGCGCTCTTCGTATCGAGGAAGCTGCTGGGCGCGCTTGAAGAGAAGGAGTTCACCCATCTCACGACGCGCATTCTCATCGACGACATGTCGCTGATCCCCCCGGAGGAATCCCCCGACCGCATCCGCCAGATTATCGACCAGGGGAGCCGGGAGATCTCCCGGCTGAAAGAGGTGGCGCTCCGGGTCACCGGAAAGATCGCCGCGGAGGTCAGAGAAGACGACATCGCCTCCATCATTTACACCTCCGGCACGACGGGGCACTCCAAGGGGGTTATGCTCACGCACAAGAACCTCGTCGCCGATACGCTTGCGACATCAGAACTTGTCGACGTCAATGAGGAAGACCGCTTCCTGTCGATACTCCCCCTTTCACATTCGTATGAATGCACGCTCGGCATGATCGCGCCCGTCATGCTGGGGGCCTCGGTCTACTATCTTGACAAGCCCCCCTCGGCCGGCGTCCTGATGCCCGCCATGGCAAAAGTCCGTCCCACCGTCATGCTCTCGGTGCCGCTTGTCATCGAAAAGATATTCAAGGGGAGAATACATCCGAAACTGACGGGGAACCCTGTTGTGCGGGGCCTGTACCGGATACCCCTGTTCCGGCGCCGGCTGCACGCCGCGGCAGGGAAGAAACTCCTTGCCTCCTTCGGCGGCAAACTCCGGATATTCACGATCGGCGGGGCCCCGCTGGCCCCCGAGGTCGAGCTCTTCCTCAGGGAGGCGGGATTCCCGTACGCCATCGGCTACGGACTGACGGAGACATCCCCCCTTGTGGCCGGGTCGGCCCCCCAGTCGACCAAATTCCGGTCGACCGGGTTTCCGGTCTCCGGCGCCCGCATCAAGATCGATTCCCCCGACCCTGCCACAGGCGAGGGGGAGATCCTTGTCAAGGGTCCGATGGTCATGAAGGGATATTACAAGGACCCGAAGCGGACCGCGGAAGTCATGATGCCCGACGGATGGTTCCGCACAGGCGACCTTGGGGTCTTCGACGGACACGGATACCTGTACATCAAGGGCCGGCTGAAGAACCTGATACTGGGGCCGAGCGGGAAGAACATCTATCCGGAGGAGATCGAATCGACGATCAACGAGTTCGACATCGTCGTCGAGTCGCTCGTGTTCCAGGAGGACAACCAGCTCGCGGCGCGCGTCCACCTCAATTACGAGGAGCTCGACAAGATCTTTTCGCGCGTCCAGCTCACCGAATCACAGATCAGGGAGAAAATGCGCTCCCTCCTCGACGATCTCCGCCGGCAGATCAACGGGAAGCTCTCTTCCTTCTCCAGGTTACAGAGGCTGATCGAACAGCGGGAACCGTTCGAGAAGACGCCGACGCAGAAAATCAAGCGGCATCTCTACGTCTAGCGAAGGTCCGGGCCCGCAAGAAGCTCCCTGATCTTCTCCAGGCGGGGGCGGTCGATCGCCGTCCGCACGGGGAGCGTCGCGGCAAACTCAAGCGCCCGGCGGGCCTCGTCCTTCCTCCCCATGTCGATGTAGAGAATCCCCAGTTCGTAGTGGTGACGCATGATCCCGGGTGCGATCGCGATCGCCTTCCTGAGCGCCGCTTCCGCTTCCTCGTATCCGCCGCGGGGGACGGTCCCGACGAAGAGGGAGGCAAGGGCGCGTTCAAGCCAACCGACATTCCCCAGCGCGCGATAGAACGACCCGAGGATCGACCAG
>DATJPH010000230.1:0-4775 GCA_035506475.1 Bacteroidota bacterium
GGTGTTGCCATCCCCGGAGAGGGAGACCGATTGCCCCAGATGTGGCGAGCCGGCGCTCCCCGTGCAGAGGATCTTGTTCCCCTCCTGCGTCCAGACCCCCCCCGAACGACTGAAGGCCCAGACAGCGCCTACATAATTATCGTCTCTCGGCCCGCCGATGAACGCCGTATTCCCGTCCGCAGACAGAGAAACCGATGTCCCCTGGTAGACGATCTCAATGCCGTTTGTCCCGACAAGCTTGCTCCCCTGCTGTGCCCAGGTCGTGCCGGTGCGAACGAATACCCAGGCTGCACCAACCTCGTTGCTGTCGTCATCCGCTCCAACGAGCGCAGTGTTTCCGTCTGCGGAAAGTGCGACGGCGTACCCCTGGTACGCGACGTCGTCAAACTCCCCTGTGCCGGCAAGCTTGTTCCCCTGCTGGCTCCATAGGCCCGAGGCCCTTGTGAAAATCCAGGACGCACCCCGGGTATGATTGTCAAATATCCCTCCGACAATCGCGGTGTTGCCGTCGGAGGAGAGCGCAACCGACCATCCCTGTCCGGGGTCGGCGTTACCCGCACCGGTGCCGAAGAGCTTGTTTCCCTGCTGCGTGAATTGCGCATCGGCATTGATGTCCAGGACCGCACACAGAAGTGCGATCACACCTGCTCTCAACATCACCATGTCGCTCCTGAGATTGAGTGTGGGAGAAAAAGGAGGCCGGAAAGAGCTGCATATCGGAAGAGACTGGCGTAATCTAGAGGGTCCCTCTGCCAATGTCAACCAACAGGCCGCCGGATTACAGAGGGCGATCAGGATCGCTGCAGGATCACCAGCGAGAGGTCGTCGTGAGAGGGTGCGTCTCCCTGGAAATTGTCGCAGGCCGCAACGAGCCGTTCGCCGAGAACGGCGGCAGGAGATGCGCACGAGCCCGGAAGGAGATTCCGGAGCCGTTCCTCCCCGAAGAACTCGCCGGCAGGGTTCCGCGTCTCGATCAGCCCGTCCGAATAAAGAAGGACGATCTCGCCCGGGGCGAGGTCGACGACCTGCTCGCTGAACTTCGCCGAGTCCATCAGTCCGAGCGCAGGCCCCGCTTTTTCCATCTGCTCGATCCCCCCGGGGCGGATGAGAATCGGCGGCGGGTGCCCTGCGTTCACAATTCGCACAACGCCGCTCCCGGGCCCGATCCCAGCGCAGATGACCGAGGCAAATATCTGCCTCAGGCTGTCGCGGCGGAAGACGGCATTGACCCTTGAGACGAGATCGACAAGCGTAGGGCTGTCCAGTATGAACGCGCGGAGCGTCGCCTGGAGCCTCGCCGTAAGGAGCGCCGCCTTGAGTCCTTTGCCCGAGACGTCGCCGATCGTCAGCGCAGACGTGCCCCCTTCAAGTCCGACGAAATCGACAAGGTCTCCCCCCACGTCATTTGCCGGGCGCGTGAAGAGCCAGAGCCGCCATCCCGGGACCAGAGGGCTCCGTTCAGGCATCAGTGCCCGCTGGACCGCGTGGCCGTCCTCGAGCTCGTGCCTGGCAAGAAGCTTGTCTTTCAGCTCGAGCATCAGGACAAAGAGTATGATCAGGAGCCCCGCAGGGACGAACCCGCCGTCCGCATTCCAGCGTTCCCCCTGGATATTGATATGCACAAGCGTGAGGACGATGCCGATCAGAAGCAGAAGTCTCCGTGTCGGTGTCAGGAACAGAAGGAGACCTCTCAGCAGCCACCACGCAGCGATGACAAAGCGCAAAGGCCCCCTGTGCCGCTCAAGCCGTGCGCGCTGGGAATCCGTCAGCATCGAGTCCCGGAGATCCCGGTATTCCCGGTGAACGCGAGCACCGAACCCGGATTCCCCCGGTGGATTCCGGCGGCCCCGGCCTGGAGATCCTGGAAAAGGTCTGTCTGATTGTCCCTGTATCATTGAGACATTCCTGGAGTGTGCAGATCAGGTCTTTTATTGTTTGACGTAATCGCGGAAGGAAAGTTATGCGGGGCCGGGACGAAGGGGACGGCGCCCCACCCGCAGGGAGGGACGATGCGGGCAATTCCTCACAATTGGCGGATATTTCTTCTCACCGGCCCTTCCCGCCCGAGAGAAATTCCATGATGATCTCATTGGCGAGCGCAGGCTTGTTCAGAAGGAGACCGTGGTCCGCGCCCGGGAGAATGCACAACCGGGCGTTCGGGAGGGCATGAAAGAGCGCCAGCGTGTGTGTATCGATGATAATATCGCGGTCAGCCGCCATGACGAGCGTGGGGGCCGCTATCGCATGGAGCTGGGCAATCGTGAAATGAGGATGAAGGAGGTCGAGCCTGTTCAACTTGTCGTAAATGAGCCCCGCGCGCTCCGGGAAGTGCGAACGGGCGATGATATCATGCCGCGCCGCGGAATCGAGCGCGGCAAACGAGGAGGTCTCCATTTCACGGATCATCGCTGCCGGGAGTGCGGTCGAGTCCGGGAGAAAATTCGCACCGACGGTGACAAGCTTCGCGACAAGCCGGGGATAATGGAGCGCAAGGTCGAGCCCGACGATCCCCCCGTCGCTCCAGCCGAGCACGTATGCGCTGTCGATCCCGAGCGAATCCAGGAGCGCTGCCACGTCTGATGCCATCAGCGAGAACGTCAGCTCCCGGTCCGAATCCGTCGAGAGCCCCTGCGCCCTGCTGTCGAGCGCGATGACCCTGAACGATCGGGCGAACGCCGGGATCTGGTTGCGGAGATCGTTGATCCAGCCGCCGTTGCCGTGCATCATGACAAGCGGGCGGCCTCTGCCGTAGACCTCGTAATACATCCTGATATCATTGACACGGACAGAGTGTCCTGCCCGCGGGTTCGCGCCGTAGACGATCTCCCCCTGACCGGCGGCCGGCAGAGCTGCGATACCCGAGACGAGAAGTGCCATCGCGAAGCGGAACGGCGCGTGCGCCACAGGGATCATCCCTTGATTGTCTATTTCCTGGAGCCGAAGAGGTCGTTGAAAACGCTGAACGGTGCGGCTCCCTCCAGCAACTCGAATGTCCCGGTTCGGGCAATGCCTTCCGCGGCCCGCATGAATCCCCCCCATGCAACGCGGGCGAGCGCCGATCCAACGGAGATCCTCCGGACTCCGAGATCCGAGAGGTTCTGAAGGGAAAGCCCCGGAGCGGGAGACGAGACGATGACATTCACCGGTTTTGGCGCGACCGCCTTGACAATCGCCGAAATCATCTCCGGCTCGCGCACGCCGGGCGCGAAAAGGCAATCCGCCCCGGCCTCGGCATATGCGGGGAGGCGATCAAGAGCCGTGCGGAGCGGATCAGCGTCGCCGACGAGCCATGCCTCACAGCGGGCAGTCAGGACAACCGGGATGCCCGTTGCTTCGATCGCCCGGCGAGCCGCCCGTATCCGCTCGAGAGCGGTCTTCCGGCCGTGGAGGGGGGACGAACGATCCCCCGTCGCATCTTCGATAGAAAGCCCTGCAGCCCCGGCGCGTACGCACCTCGTCACGTTCTCCGCAACCCCTTCCGGATCGTCCGCATACCCCGACTGGAAATCGGCATTCACAGGGAGCGGCGTGGCCGAGGCGATCTCCCGGACATGCTCAAGAACAGCGTCGACGGAGAGGGCGCTCATGGAGTCCGGCAGCCCGCGCGAAAATGCGAAGCCCGCCGAGGTCGTGGCAAGAGCCTTGAACCCGAGTTTGTGCAGGTAGAGAGCCGATCCCCTGTCCCACGGGTTGGGGATAATGAAACAACCTGAGGCGTGGAGTGCCCGGAATGCCGCGGGAGCTGCGTGTGCGGCCCCCCTTCCGGCATGCGTATCGTTCTGAGGTGTCTGCGGAGTCATCGGTGTACCGGGGAGTGTTGAACCTTATGCGGTCGTTGTCACGACGTACTCGCTCCTGACGAGTCCGCCGGGCGTATCGATGGTGGCCACATGGCGGAGCCGGATGTCATGCGGGAGTTTCCCGAAGAGGGGGATTCCTTCACCGATCAGGACCGGGACCCGCGTGATGATAAGCCTGTGAACCAGACCCGCCTCGAGAAACTTCCGGATCGTGATCCCTCCATCCACGTAGATATTCCTGGACCCCCGGTCGGCGAGCCGCGCGAGGATTTCCCCGGGTGATCCCGACATCCGTTCGACGCTCCCGGATTGCACACCGGAGAGATCGACGGGACTGCCGCTGAGGACCACGACGCTTTTCTTCCCGTAGGGCCAGTCACCGCCAAATCCCAGGACTGTCTCGAACGTCTTTCGCCCTATGACGATCGTGTCGATCGTCGCCATGAACTCGTTGTAGCCGACCGGCTCACCCCCTTCCGGGGGGAGAAAATCGAGATCGCCGTTTGGCCTGGCAATGAACCCGTCGACGCTCGTGCCGACAAATGCTGAAACCGTCATGTCGTGGACCTCCCATGTGGCCGGACGCGGAGACACCCGTCTCAGAAAATAACGACGGGATGCTCGCCAATCAAGTGGCAGGGGGGGTTAAGCGCAAAAACGCGGCATAACGGTTGGGAACGGAGTTCCGGATTCATCCCCGGGTTACCGGGGGTGGGTGCCGCCGGCGAGTATCACGCTGAGCACGGTCAGGAGCTTCCGCGCCGTGTAGGGCTTCGTCAGGAACGCGTCCGCCCCCGAATCCGAGGCGCGTGCGGTCTGCATGTCGCCGGCAAACCCCGACGTCGCCAGGATGAGCGCATCGGGATTCAACTTCCGTATCGCGCGTATCGTCGAGGTCCCGTCCATGTACGGCATGACCATGTCCGTGATGATCGCCGCGATCCTGTCCCGGCGCTGGGCGTACAGGGCGATCGC
>DATJPH010000231.1:0-5847 GCA_035506475.1 Bacteroidota bacterium
GACCTTCCAGGAGAGCCCTGACCCAAAGGCGAGTCCGAAGATCATCGAAACCTTTTTGCCCGCGGACGACCAGGCACCGGGCTCGGGGAGCGTCCCGAGACCCGGATCATAATAGAGGAGCTGTTTCCGCGGATCCCTGTCGAGCGATTGAATCAGGCGGACGACGTTTGTGTTGCGGGAACCGAATTCATTGTTCGTCCCGTCGCAGCAGATCACAATGTTACGGGGCATCGTCGGTTCCGGGCTTGTGTTCGGTCAGCACCTCGTAGTGAGCCGAGACCTCGCCAGGCGGGACGGGAGGCTTCTTTTTCTTTCCGAGGAGGGCAGATCGGAGAATGTAGAGCACGCCGGCGGCGGCGGCGATGATGAGGATTGCCGCGAAGAAGAAAATAACGAGGGCCACCCCCGCGAGGATGAGTATCGCGGCCAGAAGGCGGCCCGGAAATGTGTGCGGCAAGGATACCTGGATCTTCAACCCCTCATCCCTCCCTCTTCCCCGCTCTTACGTGGGGACAGGAGCCGCGACGTTCGACTTCCTGTGAAGAATCTTCGCCCCCTCGAACCCGTTGAACGTCGTCGAGGACGCGGTGCTGTACGCGCCGATATTCTCCGTGACAAGGAAGTCCCCGACCTCGAGGTTCCAGGGGAGCGGGACGGAGAGCGAAATCTTGTCGAAGCTGTCGCACGTGGGTCCGACAACCGCGCAGATCTCGGAATCCCCCCCCTTGAACGCATGGAAGTTCGGGATCCAGTGGTCATACACGACGCCGGAGAACGTCTGGTAGACGCCGTCGTTGATGTGGTAGAACACCTTCCCGTCCCGGCGCGCCTTGCCGATAATCTCGGAGACGAGCGTCGCGGCGGTGGCCACGATGAACCGGCCGGGCTCCGCGAGGATTTCGATATCATCGGGGAAGAGGCGCGTGATCTCGGAATTTATCACTTCCGCAAGGCTCTCGAACTGCGGTGCACCCGGATCGTAGGGAACCGGGAACCCGCCCCCGATATCGACAAGGTTCAGGGGGAATCCCTTCTTCCGCGCGTCGTTCAGTATCGTCGCGGCGATATCGAGCGCCACGGTGTAGTTGTCGAAATGCGTGCACTGGCTCCCGACGTGGAAGCTGACCCCTTCGACCTTGAGCCCCATGTCGAACGCCTGCTGTATGAGCTGCTGGGCATCGCCCGGTTCCGCCCCGAATTTCGAGGCCATCTCGACCTGTGAACCGGTGTCGGGGACCTTCAGACGGAGGACAAGCCCCGCCGTGTCGCAGTTGTGCTTGAGCTTGATGAGCTCGGCAGTGTTGTCGTACGTGACAAGCGGCTTGTACTGCTTGATCTTCGCCAGCGTGGTCCGGTCCTTGATCGTGTTGGAGAATATGATCTTGTCCCAGACGAAATGCTTCTTTTCCTTCCTGTCGAAGTGCCTGATGTACTGGTAGACCTGCATGAACTCGTTGTAGGAGGCGACGTCGAAGCTCGAGCCCTCCTCGAAGAGGGTCTCGATGATCTGCTGCTGGGAATTCGCCTTCACCGCATAGTAGCACTGCACACGGGGGAGGTGTTTCTTGAACGTCCTGTAATTCTCCCGGAGTATCTCGTGGTCGACGATAAACAGAGGGGAGCCATGCTCCCTGACCAGCTGCAGCAGTTCCTCGTGTCTGTCCAAATTCCCCTCCCCGTGTCAGTGTGCTAATGAATGCCGATGCAGGCCTAAAGCTTCCTCATGAGCGACTTCAGCTCGTCCACTTCCTTGTTGTTTGCCAGGTACGACTCAATCAGTTTCTTCCTCAGTTCCTCCCCCCTGTCATAGAGGCGCTTCAGCTTCTTGGGCTTCGTCGTCTGCAGGACGTACGCCGTCAGGAGCGGAAACGCGACGGTCACGTCGACATACGCCGTCACCGACTGCTGGAGCTTCGTCGGGTCGATCTTTCCCCAGGTGACGGCTTCGCCGGGAGGCGCGCCGGAAAGCCCGCCCGTATCGGGACGCGCATCGGTGATGTTGATGTCGTAGTCCTGCCCGGCTTCCGGGATCATCAGCACCTCCTGGATCTGCGGCTCCGTCTGGAGGAGGAAGTTCTTCGGGCTGCCGCCGCCGATGAGGAGGACGCCGGTCTTCCCCTTCTCGTAGTTCTTGGCATTGAGGATGATCGCGGTGGAGTCGTTGACGTCGATGCTCGGGTTGATCTTGAGCTTGAACTGGCCCTTGAGCCCGGCCGATTCGGCCAGAAGCTCGAGTCCCGCCACGTTCATGCCGATCGTCGAGTCGCCGGGAGATGAGGTAAACACCGGTATCCCGTTCCGGTAGGCCGCCGCAAGGACACTCACCTCGCCGATCTTGTTCTTCTTCTCATAGTCGTTGAGGACTTTCCCGAGGTGATGGTAGTACTCGCGCGTCCCCATCTCCTTCTGGAATTCCGGCTGCAGCATGATCTTCCGCAGTATCCTGTCTGTCGCCATCAGGACGTCCTGGTAGTCGAACAGGATGTCGTAGATCCGCGTCACACCTTTCTCATGCAGGTCGACGTCGTCGACCTCATGGGTGCCCCGGAAGAGCGGCATGTTCAGGGCAAAGTGCATGTCGTGGTACATGTTGGCCCCGGTCGAGACCAGCCAGTCGACGAACCCGTGGTTCATCAGTGGAATGATCGTGGACGGGCCAAGGCCCGCGGGGGTGAGGGCTCCCGCGATGCTGAGCCCGATCGTGACGTCCTTTTCCGCATACTTCTCCCGGAGCAGCTGGCACGCCGCACGGAGCCTGCCGCCATTGTAGGCATCCATGTTGTCGATGACGCTTGCGATATCGCTCTTCTTGCTGATCGGCCTGGGGAGTACCCGTTTCCCCGAGAGGTAGGCGTGTTTGTCATGATGGTGTTTCATGGCGTGGTCCATTGCAGTTCCTTCTTTTTCTGTGAGTTCGTTCCGGGGATCGAGGGTGGACGGTAAAAGGAAAAAGTGACTCAAATCTAGGATAGAAAGAGGTCATTCGCAAGGGGTTTGACTTCTGAATGCAATTCTGTATATTCGTCCGTTCACCCGTTCTTTCCAACCCCGGTTATACTCCCGAAGGGAAGACCTCATGACGAAATCGTATTCTTCCCCCAACCCGTTGCAAACCCTCCTTCCAAGCACATATTCAATCTCGTACTTCTCCAGAAATGACCACCGTTGACAGATGGAATGACGCGTTCCTTGACGGCCTCAGGTCCCAGGGAGATGCGCTCGCCGACGACGCTCTCAGACTCCTGCTCAAAGAGGACGAACGTGCCGGCCTGACGTCGCTGTTCCGGAAAATGGACACGAACGACGATATCCAGCCGGCGGAACATTTCCCCCTGCTTGCAGAGTTCTTCCGCGAGACGGGGGAACTCCCCCCCGGCATCGACATCGTGCGCGTCAGGCGCGGCGAAGAAATATTCCGGGAGCACGTCTTCGAGAGCGCCATCGTTCTCCTGATGAGGAGCCTGCCCGAAGGGTATGCCGCTCCGAACCTCTCTATCATACTGAACATCTCCGGACAGCTCGAGACGCACACGTTCAAAAGGCTCCTGGCCACGCTCCAGATGGTTGTCAACGTGACCACCGCACGCGGGTTCGGCCCCGGGGGGAAGGCGGTCATCACCGCCCAGAAGCTGAGGCTCCTCCATGCAGGCGTGCGGCACGTCGCCGAGCGGCACAGGCCGGGCTATACGAAAAAATACGGGGTCCCCGTCAACCTCGAGGACATGCTCGTCACGATCATGGGGTTCTCGTACATACTCGTGATGGGCTACCGCACGCTGAACGTCGGGCTGACGCCGGCGCAGGAGGAGGACTGCTTCTACCTCTGGCGCGTCTACGCGCAGATGATGGGGATCCACCCGGCGAAACATCCCGAAAGCGACGCCTACCTCCCCACATCCATCGAAGACGCCGCCCTGTTCTACGAAGCGTACAAGAGGCGCCACTACGTGATGCCGCATGAAAATCCCGACGGACCCGCGCTCGCCGCGGCCGATCTCAGGATGCTCCGCAGGCGGATTCCCCTCGTCCTCCGGATGCTCGGGTTCGGCGTCATCCCCCACATCTATATGCGGGAGCTGATGGGGGACGAGGCCTGCGCGCGGATCGGGATCGGGCCGGTGCGGGGGAGGAAACTCCTGACGTGGCTCGTGATGCACGTCCATGCCGTACTCCGGCCTTTTGAGAAGGCCGACCCCTCGGGGCTCGGGCGCATGGGGGAGATCCTCTTCCAGGACATGATCACGAAGGCGTACAACGGGGACGTGACGTTCACGGTCCCCACGACGATGAAGGACCTCAAGGACATCGTCAGGGACTCGAGAAACCCTGGCGCCGCATAAGGGGAGAACAATGGACGGTCCGCTGATCAACCTGCAGTCGTATACGCCGCTCGAGATGATCCTCTTTGCCGGGGGGTGCTACATCTGGGTGGTGGTCTACATCCTGTATATCAGGCACATCATGAAGCACAGGATGATCGGTATGCCCGTCTTTGCCGCCGCGAGCAACATCGCATGGGAGCTTGTCTGGGGGTTCGTCCCCCCCGCCACCGACATGGGGCTCATCGTCGTCTGGGGATACCGGATCTGGTTCTTTCTCGACCTCTACATATTCGCCGGCGTGGTCCGCATGGGGGCGACGCAGGTCTCGATCGAAGCGCTGCGGCCCCGCTTCAAGCTGACGATCATACTGACCGCGGTCGCCTGGACTGTCGTCTACTACTTCTTCAAGGTGGAGGGATTCGACACGGTGATCGGCGCGATCTCCGCGTACGTGGCCCAGTCGCTCATCTCCGTCCTCTACCTCCTGCTCCTTCTCCGCCACCACCGGCTCGTCTGGTTCTCTCTCCCCATCGCGTGGCTGAAGATGCTCGGCTCGGGATTGATCACGGTCTTCATGTTCATCCACTACCCGGCGAACCACTTCCTGCAGACCGTCGCGGCAATCTGCCTCATCGTCGACTGCGTGTATATCGGCGTCTACTACGAGCGCCGCCGATCGGAGCCGATCACGCGTGCCGGTTGAGGCCTCCGTCATACGGATTCCAGGCGTCGAAGTCGCCGATGAGATCTACCGGAGCGACCGGACAGTCGTCATGCGGGGGACGCGCCGCGCAGACGGAACGCCCGTCATCATCAAGACCCTGAGCGAAGAGCACCGGGACCCCCGGGACGTCATGAGGATTTCGCACGAGCACGAGATACTCCAGGCGCTCGATGCCCCCGGGATCGTCCGCTCCCTCGGCCTGGAGCGGCTCGGCGGATCATTCGCGCTTTTGCTCGAAGATTTCGGCGGGATCTCGCTCGACCGCCACCTGGCGACCCGCCGGGTCGACATCCCCTCATTCCTCAGGATTGCCCTTCAGCTTACGGACGCGCTCGGTGCCGTCCATGACCGGGGGATCATACACAAGGACCTGAACCCCTCGAACATTCTGATCAATGCCGGGACGGGACAGGTCAAGATCTCGGACTTCGGGATATCGTCATTCCTCGAGAGGGAATCACAGAGCGACACGAGCCCTCAGCTCCTTGAGGGGACTCTCCCCTACATATCGCCCGAACAGACCGGGAGGATGAACCGGTCAATCGACTACCGGACTGATTTTTACTCGCTCGGCGCAACGCTCTACGAGGTGCTCCTGGGCTGGCCCCCGTTCCAGTCGGGCGACCCGATGGAGCTCGTCCACTCGCATATCGCCCGACGCCCCATCCCTCCCCGGGATCTCAACAGGGAGATCCCCGCGCCGGTCTCCGCGATCGTGATGAAGCTCCTCGCGAAAACGGCGGAGGAGCGCTACCAGTCGGCACGGGGGCTCAGGGCCGATTGGGAGAAGTGCGAGCCGGG
>DATJPH010000232.1:0-5888 GCA_035506475.1 Bacteroidota bacterium
GCCGGTCGTTCCCTGGATGAAATGGAGAGAGATAGAGGTCATACAGGAGATATTGACGAGGCTCCGTCCGAGGAGATGCCTCGAGTGGGGATCGGGCTACAGCACGGCGTATTTCCCGCGGTTCATCCCCTCGTATGCCGAATGGATCAGCGTCGAACACGACGAATCCTGGGCCGGAGCCATGGGGGCTTTGAACCGGAATCCGAAAGTCCGGCTGACGCACATCCCCCCGGACAGGTTTCCGTTTTCGGACGCGCTGGGGGAAGGGACGGGGGACGACCTCAGGTCGTACGTGAAGTATCCGGAGCAGAAGGGATCGTTCGATTTCGTGCTTGTCGACGGAAGGGCAAGGATGGACTGCGTGGCGCAGGCGGCCACGATACTCGATCCGCAGGGGGTGATGATCATGCACGACGCGAACAGGGCGATGTACGCGAAGTCATCGAATGCGTTCCATCACCAGATCCTCTTCAGCGACCACCGGACAGACACCGGGGGGCTCTGGATCTGCAGCATCGGGAGGTCGCTCGATTCGATACTCGACATCGAGCGGCACGGCCGGCTCTGGAGCCTGTACACGCTGATCGGGAAAACACCCGCCGGACGGCTCCTGAGAGTCTAGCGGTCCTCAACGCACAAGCGATTCCAGCGCGGCCACGATAGCAATCATCCCCGATGTGTCCAGCGAGCAGTATTCTTCCAGCTGCGCGCGGACGCGATTCTCCTCTTCACCTGGAACATCGCCGAACGTCACCCTCAGGTATTCCCTGCTTGCGGTCCCGCCGTCGGCGATCTCCATCTCGCCGTACCCCCGGCCCGTGAGCGCGGGGAGGACTTCTTTCATCGACGCGCTGCTCCCCTGCGAGGGGTTGTAGTAGCTGAACGACCTGAAGGGGGAGAGGAGGTCGACGAACCGGACGTCGAGCAACCTGCACGAGGCGGCGTGTGCGGGGTAGGCGGCGGCCGATTCCTTCAACATCCTCCGTTCGAACGGGGCGTTGTAGCTCACGATCGTGCCGGCCCGCCCCAGAAGGGGGATGAGCGTCCGGAGGAGCTCCGGGCGGGGATCGACCCTCCCCCGGGCGATAAATGCGTGGCGTTCCGGGTCCTGCCCCGGCCTCTTGACGATGTGAAGGGAGAACTGGAACGGTATCTGCTGGTAGGGCCGCACATGGTCGAAGAGCGGGATCGCCGTGGCTAGCGTTTCGAAGTCGAGATAGTAGAGCGGGTAGGTAAGTTTCTTCAGAAAGTCCCGTATCAGGGGTTTCTTGACCTGCGGCTTCCCCGTCCTGAACGCCCGGACCTGGATTGCCTGCGCGGTGCGCAGGTGAAACTCAGAGGGAATATCCGCCGCGCAGGCAATCCCCTCTTTGAGAAGATCGAATCCCCGGCTCCCGATCCTCGAGAGCTCGAAGACGCTGTGCTCCGGGAGAAAGCCCCAGCAGAGCGGCCTCAAGGGGCAATCGTACGGGTCGCTGCACCAGGGACCGATCGGGACATCGGGCGACTCAGCGAGCCGGATGACATCGAGCATCTGTTCAATGTTCGGTCCGACCCCGGAGAGGAGTGCGTCCACGCGCACGGTGACATCTTCCCGGGCAAACAGTTTCTCCGGGTCGACGTCCCCCCCCCTCTCGTAGTCGCTGTCGACGTAGAGGATGACGCAGTTGCGGATATCGAGTCCCGCCCCGCTGTAGACGTATTTCTGGAGCGCCATGTCATGGATGTGGACCTCCTTGACGCCCGTCGAGCTCTTCACCTCGATAATGTCCCAGCGGTCCGGCCTAACCGGGAGGAGTATATCGGCCCGGGCGAACGCATTCCCATACCTGAACGCAGGCTCAAAGAGCGGTTTCCGGAGACCGAGAGCGGCGGTCGAGCGCCGGACAATCTCGTCGAAATCCGTGTGGTCCCCCTCGATCTCAATCCCCCCGGGGTAGAGGGATTTCGCGAGCTGGCCCACCTGGTGCCCCTGATCGAACACGGCGAGCGTCCCCTCGTCGTACGGAGGGATCCGGTCTTTTGCGTTGTAGTTATACCAGAGGAGTTTTTTGCACTGGAGTCCGGTGATGTATTTCGATTTCGAGAGGAACGTCATCGGCGCCGGGAGGAATAATTTCCGCGGCCCCCCCCTGCTGTGCGCGGGGGGCCGCGGCACACGCGCTACACGGATTTACTTTGCCACTTTGTCGTTGTGCTTCAGCCTGTAGATCTTCCTGTTCGCACGATTCTGTTCCCGCGCGAGTTTGGCGCGCTCGGCCGGTGTGACGACGCCGTCCGATTTTGCCTTCCGCTTGTCTGCCTGGATCTTCGCCTGCTGCAGCTCAAGCCGTTTTGTCTCACCCGCGGTCAGCTCGCCGCTCTTTGCCCCCTGCTCGATCCGCGCCTGCTGCTTCAGCTGGCGCTTCGTGACGTGCGGCGTGGCGGTCTGGGCCGATCCGAGAGCAAAACCAAGGACCAGAAGACCGGAGAGTATCAGCGTTCGTTTCATACAATCCCCCGACTATTGTTGAGAATGGACCGTTAATTTCACACGGGATGTCTTATTTCAATCTCCGTGCCAGAGATTTCCGGCAGGATTACACGTCAATGAGCGATGCGGGGCCGTCCCGCTGTCCAGAAGAATGGACAGAGTCCAATCCAATTGAATCCAGACTATCGAACCAGGAGCGAGACCTGGCGACGGATGTCCTGTCGTTCGATTGTAACGATAAGCCGGCGGGTGCTCCCATCCCATTCCCATCGACCGGCGCCGGATTTCCCGAGAAGCTTTCCGTCGAGTGTCACCGACCGGGGCTGCGCGATTCCTGAAACGCGTATCCGGTATGAACGCCGCGCGGGCTGACCGGCATATTCTCCTTCTGTCGGCCCGATCGCCAGCCTGCAGCCGGATGCCGCAGCCACGCACCCGATAGGTGTGCGCGCGCTCTTTCCACCGGCGAAATCGAGCGAGAGGCCGTCGTCTTCATAGAGCGAGAACCAGGAATTGCCCGAAGCATAGACGTCCACGAGGAGTGAATCCAGGGGTCTCTGGTCCGTGTACTCCATGTCGGGCTGGCAGGGGATGATCGAGCCGGACCGGACGTAGAGCGGAAACGTTTCGAGCGAGCATTTTTCCTTCATCGTCGCAGGTCCCCTGTACTTCGCCCCCGTGAAGTAGTCCACCCACTCACCCGGGGGGAGATACACGCTCCGCTCCCCGCTCGAATCCGTGATCGGGGCGACGAGCATCCCGTCCCCGAAATAATACTCGTCCGGATGCCGGTACGCTTCCTCAAGATCGGGGTGGACGAGATAGAGGGGGCGCAGCAGCGGGACGGCGTCATCGTGCACCGCGCGTGTCATCGTGTAGATGTACGGGAGGAGCCTGTACCGGAGGCGGAAGAGGTCGCGCGCGATAGTGACCCCCCTGTCGCCGTATGTCCATGGCATACGCGCGTTCCCTTCCCTGGGGTTCTCGTGCGCGGAGTGGAGGCGGAGCAGGGGGCTGAAAACGCCGAACTGGAGCCAGCGCGTGTAGAGGTCAAGGCTGATATTGCGACCGATGAACCCGCCTATGTCATGCGTGATGTACGGCATGAGTATGTTCCCCCCCTGGACCGTGTAGGGGACCTCGAATGCGAGCACGTCCCACTGCGCGTACGTGTCGCCGGTGAAGAGCGAGGGGTACCGGTGGCTCCCCCAGCCGCCGTAGCGGCTGAATATGAACGACCGCTTCCCGGTCTCGCGGGCGGTGTAATCGTAGAAGACGCGGTTGGTCCACATCTGGCTGTTGAGCCCCTCCAACTCGCAGGAGCCGCTCCCGCCGTCCACCCACCAGAACGAGATCCCCTTCTCGATCAGGGGCCTGTGGAGGACGTTCATGAAGACGTCGGCCTGGCGTTTCTCCGCAAGATTGAAACGCATCCCTTCCTGGCGTATGACGTCGGTGATCATCGCCGTGGGCCCGGAGAGTCCACCCTCGCCCCCCCAGTCGTTCACGCGGAGGACGATAAGGTTCTTCTCTCCCTTTTTCACGAAGGGGAGTATGTCCGTCGACGTGAGCGCGTTCCAGGAGGGGCTGTGATGCGCGGCCTTCCGCCCGTTGACGAATATGTCGTACTCGTCGTCCACGCTCCCGAAGACCGCGAAGAGATGCTGCGCGCGAATGTCCGCCGGGATCGCGACCCATTTCCTGTACCAGCCCACCCCGTCATAGTCGGGGAATCCCCTGTCCTCCCACGGCCTGTCGGCGTTGATCGACATCCAGCGGGAATCGTCGAACGCCGTGGAGCTCCACGCACCCCTGTCGCCTTCGACAGACGGGTCTGTGCGGAACCTCCAGTCGTTCATCAGACTGATCGTCAGGGTCGGCTCCTGGGGGGGCGGGATATTCAGCTCCTTCCTCACCCCGGCCGAGCGGCTGTCCTCGTTTGAAAGGACAAGCTCCCTCCCGTACCCCGGGTGGTCGTTGAGCGTAACCTTCACCCCTTCGGAACGGGCCCACCCGAGAAATTCATCCGGGTGGGGGAATATCGGGCTCCAGTCATAGCTCCCGTGCCAGCCGCGGAGATGCCAGGCGTAGTCGAGCACCATGACGTCGAGCGGGATGCCGAACGTCCGGAAACGGGAGATGATCGACCGGACGCTGTCGTCGGTATACCGGTAGTTGTCGACGACATCCGTCCCGGGGAGATATTCGTAATTGAGGTCAGTCGCCCACGTTCCGAGAACGTACTTCGGTATCATCGGCACGGGGCCGCAGAGGAGCGCGTATTCTTTCAGCACGTGTTTATAGTCTCTGCCGTACGCAAAGAAATAGAGATCCTGGCTCCCCGAGTCCCCCCGCGCGGCTATCCACTGTGAAGCGCCATCCCAGAGAGGGGTCCGGCTGTCATCGAGTAGAAAATACCCGGACCTGCTCAGTATGCCGGGGAGCTGTTTCGGGAGTCTCCCCTTGCGCGCCCCGTCAAGGCTCGAGCTTATCCCGCCGAGATTTTCCCTGTCGGAATCGCCGGGGGCCCACGTTCCTTCCTTCGATCCGGCGTTCCAATGGAGCGATAGGTTCTCCCGTGTCAACGGTCCCCCCCCGGCCCTGTACCGGAGAGTCATCCCCTTTGACGAAAGGACTATCCAGCCGGAATCCGCACGCAGTGACACTTCGGGAGGATTCCAGTCTCTCTTCAGGACCACGGCGCTCGGCGAATCGGCGAACGCCCGTGCGTGAGCGTATTCAAGACGGAGGAGCGTCGGGGAAAGGAGCCTGATCCTGACCTCCCCCGAGACAAACCCCCCGGGAACGGCCTCGTACGGTTTCTGCGCATGGAGCGCTGTCGAAACAAGAAGCGGGATGATTGCGAGTTTCATTCTTCGTGTCATGACGGTCCGCCAGATGGTTGTGGGGGGAGAACCTTCAGCGCAAAATCACGAATTTCCTTGTCTCGACGTATCCCCCCGATCTCATCGAGTAGAAATAGACCCCGCTTGCACGCCGGGAGCCGTCGAACGTCACTTCATGCACCCCGTCATCCGGGTCCTGCATGCTCAGCATCCAGCGGAGTTTCCAGAGGGCTTCATTCAAGACGTCGGGGAGACCGTCGCCGCTTTCGGGAATATTCGTCGAGAGACTTGCGTAGACGGTGTCCGCCGTGCCTGACGCGATAACATAAAAAGGGGCGGACGCGGCATTGCGCACGACGGCCACTTTCGGCATCGCGGGGTAAAACCCGACCTGGTTGAGCCGTATATCGGGGGAGGGCTGGGCAGCGGCCAGGAGCGGGAGCAGGAGAACGATCCAGATCCGGAGAGAGCGTTTGTCGTTCACAGGGAATCCTCAAATATCAGGAAAGCCCCTTCGATCAGGGAGAACGAAGGGGCTTTCCAAAGAACCGTACATCAATGAAGGGGTT
>DATJPH010000233.1:0-2692 GCA_035506475.1 Bacteroidota bacterium
CGTACCCGATACGAAAGCGCCCCGCGTCATTTCCATGGTCGGCAGCATGAGGAACCTCGTCGACGAGGTGCTCCAGGCCGCGGTCGGGAACCTCTTCCGCGACAAGTTGGGCGGGATGCCCGCAATCAAGTTCATCGAGACGAGGCAGATGGTCCAGGAAGAAGCGATGACCCATATCGCCAGGCAGCTCGACATGTACGAGGTGGAAACGAAGGGGGTCTACATCCAGGATGTGATATTCCCGCCCGAGCTTGTCAGGGTGCTCACGGAACGGGAAATCGCCAATCAGGAGGTGCAGACGTTCAAGATGCAGCAGAACGCCCAGGAGCAGCGCATCAACACCGAGGCGGCAACCGGGAAGGCGGATATGCAGAAGCAGCTTGCCCAATCGGAAGTCGGCATCACCATCAAGAAAAACAATGCCGATGCCCGGGTGCAGGAAGCCCGCGGCGAGTCGGAATACGTCAAACAGACGGGAACTGCCCAGGCGGATGTCATCCGGGCGCAGGGGGTCGCGAAGGCAGATGGTTTCAAAGCCCAGAACGAGGCGATCGGGCAGACCGGCACGATGCTCGTCAATGTCGCGACGGTTCTCGCGGACAAGAGCATCAAGATTGTGCCCGATATTCTGGTCACCGGGGGAGGCGGATCAATCGAGGGCCTTGCTGCAACGCTGACCCGGCTGTTTGCGACCAAAGCGCCGGAGGTCCCAAAAGTTAAGTGAGCTGCAGTGCCTGATGTCGGCAGTCATGAGGGTCCATCACCACGTGGTGGACCCTCATTCTTGCCACGCCAGGGGTAACTTGACGCGAAATTCCGTCCTGCCCGGACGCGATTCGACATCTATCTCGCCGTGGTGCGAGTCGACGATGCGCCGGACGATGTCGAGCCCGAGCCCCGTCCCTTCACCCACCTGTTTTGTCGTAAAGAACGGATCGAAGATTCTTGTCATCACCTCCGTCGGAATTCCAGGGCCGCAGTCAACAATGCAAACGACGAGACACGTCCCCTGTATTCTTGCCGTCACCTCCACATGGCCATTGGGCGGGGCGGCGTCCAGGGCATTATCGATCAGGTTCATCCAGACCTGGTTGATTTCGGCACCTACGCCATTGACCGGGGGGATGTCCGGCGGAACATTGAGTGTGATCGAAACCGATTTCTTCCCCGCTTTCCCCTCGAGCAGAGCCACCGTATCATCGAGACCCCTGTGAATATCGATTGGTTCGACAACCGGGGCCCGGTCCATATGCGTGAACCCCTTCACCGAACTGACAAGGGCATGGATGCGTGTGGCGGCGCGGTTGAGTTCGTACGCCAGTGATCGCGCGCTCGCTCCACCGGCGATCCAGCGGAGCCCCGCCGCAAGGCTCTCCCCGCGGAGCGAACGGGCAAGCCCGTCAAGCTGCTCGATGGTGATCGTTGTCCGGGCCAGGTCTTCAGGTGACACCCGGGTGATGCCATGATCTTCCAGCCAGCTTGCGACCGCCTCTTCCCTGTCAGAAAGGGCCAGTCCCGACTCGTGTGGGCGGGCGGAGGCTGCGAGAAGGACACGAACCTCGTCAAGTCTATTGAGTTGTTCAGAGCTGAGTCCTGACGCGGCAAGGTCCCTTGCCGCCTCCTCGGCTGCATTGAGGGAATCCGCCAGGGACTTCGCATCCCGGATTGCGGCCGAGGCCGGGTTATTCAGCTCGTGGGCGAGGCCAGAGGCGAGCTTCCCGAGGGATATCAGTTTCTCGTCACGGAGGGCAGAAGAGGTGAATCGCCTGGCCCGGTCTGTCATGGCGTGTACCATGATCGCCGTGACCTCGTAGCAATTGCGGGTCAGCGCCGGCAGGTCTTTTCGGGAAAGGGTCAATGCCTCGGCAAATTCGTCGACGATGGTCTCCCCGTTCGAGATCTTCAATCGTGAAAACGGGAGGAGACCCGTCACGTCGCCCCCCACCCACTCGCTGAACTTGCGCTTGCCTGTCCCCACGTTCATGTACGTGGAGAGCCGTCCGGAAAAAAGGATGAGTAGTTTGTCGACGACCTCATCCTGCCTTCCCATAACCATCCCCGGCGGATACTGCTCCAGAACCCCGTGTTCGGCGACCCATGAAAGCTCCTCCAGGGGCGCGCTGCCGAGCGTCCGGTGGTTCACCAGCATCCTGACAAGTTCTTCGGTCGTCATTGGAGCTCCTCCCTCTTCCCACTTGAAGATGCCGGGAAAATTGCCTATGGTACCAGTGTAACGAGGGAGAGGAGGAAAATCAATAAGGAGCAGAACCGATGCCCCAGTACATCGTTATTTCCAACCACACGGGGGAGGATTGCATCAAGGCCCTGCAGGAAACGCTGGCGATTGGCTATCTCACCCACTTCCACTGGGGGTGCAGGGACAACGTTCATACCGGCTGGGCCATCCTGGAAGCGGAGAGCAAGGCCGAGGCCATCATGAGCGTGCCGACGTTCCTCCGACCCAGCGCTACGGTCGTGCTCCTCACGAAGTACGAACCCGACAAAGTGCGGAGAATGCACCCACGATAGATCCCGGGATGTCCGCTTCAACAACAAAAAGCTCCATTTCTGGAGCTTTTTGTTTTACACAGTCTGCCGCCTGAACTCACGCCCGCCTGAGGAGCGTGAACTGCTCCCGCGTGATCAGGCAGAGCACCCCCACGCCGATAATCAGTCCGCCGACGACGACGAT
>DATJPH010000234.1:0-3408 GCA_035506475.1 Bacteroidota bacterium
TCCGAACCGATACCGTCGCCGTCCGGGTTGATGTGCGTCGTCAGGACGAACCGCGTGCGTGTCCGGAAAAGGTCGAGGATTGCTCCGAGTGCGTCTATGGTACCCTCTGTGGTGCTACCTGATAACCCAGGTCTCTTCGCCGTCGAGAAGCTTCTGAAGATCCCCGTCCCCCTTGTTGCTCTTCGCCCGCGCGATCTGACCGGCCATCTGGTCCTCGTACGTCGGATGATCGAGAGCGAGGAAGACGCCCATCGGGCGCGGGAGGTCCGGGTTGTGGATCATGTTGGCCAGGATAAAGGCGAGCGTGGAGTCCTTCTCGTCGTGGACGAGGAGGTCGCTCGCGGAATATTTCCCCTCCCGGAGCGAGACGGCCTCGGGGGTGAACCCGTTCAGCCGAATCCCCGTCTGGCGGTCCTTCCCGAAGATGAGCGGCTTGCCGTGCTCGAGGTAGACGATGTGGTCGTCCTTCGTCTCCTTCTCGGTGAACTGGAAGAACGCGCCGTCGTTGAAGACGTTGCAGTTCTGGTAGATCTCGACGAACGCCGCCCCGTGGTGCGCTTCGGCGCGGCGGACGGTCTCCTGGAGGTGCTTGGGGTCCCTGTCCATGGCGCGGGCGACGAACGTCGCCTGGGCGCCCAGGGCGAGGGAGACCGGGATGAACGGGAAATCGATGACCCCGGCCGGCGTCGACTTGGTGACCTGCCCGAGGAGCGACGTGGGGGAGTACTGCCCCTTCGTCAGCCCGTAGATCTGGTTGTTGAAGAGGAGCACCTTGATATTCAGGTTGCGGCGGAGCATGTGGATCATGTGGTTGCCGCCGATCGAGAGACCGTCCCCGTCCCCGGTGGCGACCCAGACGTCGAGCGAGGGGTTGACCATTTTCACGCCCGAGGCGATCGCCGGGGCCCTGCCGTGTATCCCGTGTATGCCGTACAGGTTCAGGTAGTAGGGGAACCGGCTTGAGCAGCCGATGCCGGAGACGGCCACGTACTGCTCCCGTTTGTGCGGGAACTCCGGGAACACCCTCTGGACCTGCGCCAGGATCGAGTAGTCGCCGCATCCCGGGCACCAGCGGACATCCTGGTCCGACTGGAAGTCCTTGATCGTGAGCTTCGGCGCGGCCTGCTGCAGCGTGTCAGACATGGTTTCCTCCGGTCTGTTTCTCCACAAAATTCTCTATCTCTTCCGAGCGGAGAGGGAGTCCCCTGACGACGTTGAACCCCACGGCGTTCACAAGGTACCTGGCGCGGAGGAGCTTGATGAGCTGGCCGCCGTTGATCTCGGGGACGACGACTGTCTTGAATCCTGCCAGGAGCTTGCCGAGGTTCCGCGGGAAGGGGTTGATGTACCGGAGGTGGATGTGGGACACCTTGCGGCCCGACTCCCTCAGTCCCGTGACCGCGCTCCGTATCGAGCCGTACGTGCTTCCCCAGCCCACGAGCACGATGTCCCCCGAGGCGGGACCCTCGACGGTCTGCTCGGGGACGTCGGCGGCGATCCGTTCGATCTTCTCGGCACGGAGCCCGATCATCTTGTGGTGATTGTCGGGATCGTAGTTGATGTTCCCGGTGATATCTTCCTTCTCGAGCCCGCCGATCCTGTGCTCGAGCCCGGGTGTCCCCGGGATCGCCCAGGGCCGTGCCAGCGTCGCCGGGTCGCGCCTGTACGGCTGGAAACCTTCGGGGTCCTTCGCGAACGTGACGGGGATCGGGGGGAGCTCGTCGGCGTCGGGGATGAGCCACGGCTCGGCGCCGTTGGCAAGGTACCCGTCGGTCAGGCAGATGACGGGGGTCATGAACTTTATCGCGAGCCGGGCGGCCTCGTACACGGTGAGGAAGCAGTCCGCCGGCGACGATGCCGCCACGACCGCCAGCGGGGCCTCCCCGTTTCTCCCGAGGACAGCCTGGAGCAGGTCCGCCTGCTCGGTTTTTGTCGGCAGGCCCGTGCTGGGTCCGCCGCGCTGCACGTCGACGATCACAAGGGGAAGCTCGAGCATGATGGCAAGCCCCATGGCCTCGGTCTTCAGCGCGAGGCCCGGGCCGCTTGTCGTCGTGACCGCCAGCGCCCCGGCGTACGAGGCACCGATGGCGGCGCAGATGGCCGCGATCTCGTCTTCGGCCTGGAAGGTCTTGACGCCGAACTCCTTCAGCTTCGAAAGCTCATGGAGGATATCGCTTGCCGGCGTGATCGGGTAGCTTCCCAGGAAAAGCTGCAGCCCGGATTTCCTGGACGCCGCGACGAGCCCGAGGGCGGTGGCGACGTTCCCCATCACGTTCCGGTACTTACCCGGGGGGAGCTTCGCGGGGCGCACGTCGAACCGGGTCGTGAACATCTCGGTCGTGTCGCCGTAGTTATACCCGGCGCGCAGGACCCTCAGGTTCGCCTCGGCGACCTGCTTGTCCTTGCCGCCGAACTTCTCCTCGATGAAGCGGATCGACTGGTCGAGCGGGCGGTTGTACATCCAGTACATGAGCCCCAGGGCGAAGAAGTTCTTGGTCTTGTCGACGAAGCGCGTGGAGAGGTTCATGTCCGCCAGCGCGTTTGTCGTCAGCTTGGTGATGCCGATCGCGTGGACCTGGAATTTCTTCAGCGAATGGTCTTCGAGCGGGTTGGTCGAGAGGCCGGCCATGCGGAGGTTCTTCTCCGTGAAGGCGTCCTCGTTCACGATGATGGTCCCGCCGTCGCGGAGGATTTTCACGTTCGTCACGAGCGCGGCGGGGTTCATGGCGACGAGCACGTCGCAGGTGTCGCCCGGCGTGAGGATGTCCGTGCTGCCGAACTTGATCTGGAACCCGCTCACCCCGTAGGTCGTCCCGGCGGGGGCCCGGATCTCGGCCGGGTAGTCGGGGAGCGTGCTCAGGTCGTTGCCGAGCGCGGCGACGGTGTTCGTGAACTGCGTTCCCGTGAGCTGCATCCCGTCGCCTGAATCCCCGGCGAAGCGGATTGTCACTTCTTCCAGCGTCTGGACGTTCTTTGCCATGGCTCATCCCTGCCTATGCTTATTGAACACGTGAAGTCCCGCCCCGGGTTCCGCTCGGAGAGCTACTCGCGGACGACCCAGACCTTCACCTTCCCCGTGACGTTCTGCGGCAGTTTCACGCCGACGGTGTAGATGCCGAGCGCCTTGATCGGCTCCTCGAGATCGATGATCCGTTTGTCGACCTCGAAGCCCTTCTCCTTGAGCGCGTCGGCGACCATCTGCGACGTGACGGCGCCGAAGAGCTTCTCGTCCTCGCCGACCTTCATCTGGAGCGTGATGGAGAGCTTCTCGAGCTCGGCGGCGAGCTTCTCGCTCCCCTTGAGCTCCTTCGTGTGCCGGCGCGAGGCCTGCTTCTTCTCCTCTTCCAGCGCGCGCATGCTTCCGGCGCTCGCGGGGAAGGCGATCCCCTTCGGGATCAGGAAGTTGCG
>DATJPH010000235.1:0-5742 GCA_035506475.1 Bacteroidota bacterium
GGCGACGTAGAGCGTGCGGACGCGGCCGAACTCCTCGACGAGGCCGCTGATCGTCTTCGGATCGTCAATCACCCAGAGCCTGTGGCGCACCCCGTCCTGCGGGACGAAGTCATACTCCGGCTTTCGGGTGCGGATGCCTTCGACGATCGCGTCGATCGGTGTGCTCGCGCGGTAGGTGAGGAATATCGGGCCGGTGTGCGCGTTGGTGACCCTGACGTGTTTCGTCCTGTCGTCTTCCTTGTCCCTGCGCGTCAGCTCGTGCTTCCTGATCGTATTGTCCATGTATTCCCGGACGGAGGCACAGCACATGATGCCGTACTGCGTGTGGTCCCCCATGGTCTGGGAATAGAGATACAGCGAGGGCTGCATGTCCTCCTTGAGGATGCCGTCGGCGACGAGCTTCTGGAGGTTTTCCTTCCCTTTCTGATAGACCCGTTCGTCGTCGCTGTGGATCCCGGGCGGCAGATCGATTTCAGGCTTGCCGACGTGGAGAAACGAAACGGGATTCCCCGCCGCTTCCGCCCGTGCTTCTTCCGAGCTCAGCACGTCGTACGGTTTCGCGGCGACGCGCGCCGCATATTCCGGCGTCGGCCGGAATCCTCTGAACGGTCGGATAGTTGCCATGCAGCCCCCTTGTGTATGTACAACTGCTAGGCCGGGACAGTTTCGTCCTCTTTCACAGAGGCGCTCAGCGCCTCGACGACCTTCTGTGCGATCTCGACCCCGACGCGGTCCTGCGCTTCACGCGTCGAGGCACCGATGTGCGGCGACACGGAGACGCGGGGGTGATTGATGAGGTCGAATTCCTCAGGGCTCGGAGGCTCATGTTCGAACACATCCATCCCTGCGTACAGCACGCGGCGGCTGTTGAGGGCTTCCAGGAGGTCGGTTTCCACGACCACCCCCCCGCGCGCGCAGTTGATGAGGATCACACCCTCCTTCATCTTGTCGAAATCGGCCTTTGCGATCACGGGCCCGCGGGCCTTCTCGTAGGGGACGTGGAGCGTGATATAGTCCGAGATCCTCAGGAGCTCGTCCTTGCTGACGAGCCGCACGGGAAGATCCGTGGACGTGACCCAGGGATCATGGGCCACGACCGTCATCATGAGTCCGACCGCCCTGCGCGCCACTTCGCGCCCGATGTTTCCCAGGCCGATGATGCCGAGTGTTTTCCCCGTGACCTCGATCCCCGCGCTGAACTCCTTCTTCGGCCACTCCTTCCTGCGCATCGTGATATTGCTCATGGGCAGGAACCGCCCCAGCGACATCAGGTGCGCGATCGTCAGTTCCGCGACGGAAATGGAGGAAGCCTTCGGGGTGTTGAGCACAGTGATCCCTTTGAGCTTCGCGTACGCAACGTCGATATTGTCGAGCCCGACCCCCCCGCGCGCGATCACGCGCAGGTGCGTCCCCGCGTCGATAACCTCCTTCGTCACCTTCGTCGCGGAGCGGACAATGATGGCGTCGTACGCGCCGATCGCTGCCACAAGGTCGTCCGGTTTCAGTGTCTTTTCGGTCAGCTCGAACCCCGCCCTGAGCAGGATGTCCGCGCCGCTCCGTTCGATGCCGTCTGTAATGAGGATGCGCATTGTCGTTCCTCCTAGTGCAGTGTGGGAAGAATCTTCTCGATTGCCCCGGTGACCTCTTTGACATCCGCCAGCGTGAGCTCGCCCATGTGCGCGATGCGGAAGGTTTTTTCTTTCAGGTCGCCGTATCCGTTCGATATCTGCATCCCCTGCTTGCCGAGCGCGTCGTTGAGGGCCTTGACGGAGAACCCGGTCGTGTTCGTTATCGTCGTCAGCGTGACCGAGGCGTGCTTCTCCTCCGGGTAGAGGGCGAAGTGCTTCTTGGCCCACGCCCTTGTGTAGTCGGCCATCTCCCTGTGGCGGGCATAGCGGGCATCCAGCCCTTCGGCGAGGATCCGGTCCAGCTGGAAATTCATCGCGAACATGTGCGAGAGGGAGGGGGTGGCGGAATACTGGTAGTCCTTCGACTCGACGTATTTATAGAGCTCCAGAAGGTCAAGGTACCAGCCGCGGTATTTGACCTGCTTGCCGTGTTCAAGCGCGCGTTTGCTCACCGAAGCGATGGCCATCCCGGGGGGGAGCGCGAGGGCCTTCTGGGTCGACGTGATGCAGACGTCCACCCCCAGGCCGTCCACGTCGATCTTCGTCCCCGCCATCGAGCTCACGGTGTCAAGCAGCCAGATCACGTCAGGGTACTTCTTCTTGACCTCCGCGATTTCCTCCACCGGGTTCATGATCCCGGTGCTTGTCTCGTTGTGCGTCACGGTCATGACGTCGTACTTTCCCGTCGAAAGGTATTTCTCCACGTCCGCGGCGGTCGTGGGGTGGCCCCATTCGGCCTCGTGCTTGTCCGCGGGGACGTTGTTGGCCTCCGCCATTTTGAACCATCGGTTGCCGAACGCGCCGACGGAAAAGACGATCGCGCGCTTCGCCGTGATCGACCTGATCGATCCCTCCATAAGTCCCGATCCGGAGCTTGTCGAGAGCACGATGGGATTCTGCGTGTACATGACCTTGCGTAGTTTTTCGCTGATTTCGCGCTGGAGGTTCGACGCGTCCTTGGAACGATGGCCGATCATCGGCGTGGCCATTTTTGCAAGCACTTCGGGTGCAACTTCGGTCGGGCCGGGGATGAATAGTTTTTTGTGCATTGTGACCTCGTGAAAATGAAGTGAGGGAGGGATTCTGAAAGGAACTGGGGTGATGCAGATATCGCTGAACGGTGCTTGCTGATAAAGTCCGGATTTTTCGCCTGAAAAGCAATCCGCGTCATGCCGGTCTCCGGGGCTCAGCTGCTGGAACACCGCTGTGGAACTCGTCAACGGGAATAACAAAATCATAACACTGTCATCTTGCATTTGAGAATTCCGCTGTGTATGTTGGCGCACCGCTCAGAAAGAATGTTGTCCACCCGACTGCGGAAGAGTTGTCCTGCGCCGCATTTCCCGGTGAAAATTTCAGCGTTGTTGCGCGTCGCGTCAAATTCCGTTCTCACTCTATCCTACTATCCATTCTTGGAGGTTCGCATGAGCAAATCTGCGACTAGAGGCCTTATGTGCACGTTGCTTGCGGCCTTTCTCCTGTGCGTCGCGTCGGGTGCCTTCGCGCAGGGGGTTACAACGGCAGCGATCAACGGCAAAATCACGGGCAAAGGGGGGGAACCGCTCCCCGGAGTCAACATCATCGCCCTTCACACGCCCAGCGGAACGATCTCGGGTACCGTGTCACGCGCGGATGGCAGGTACAATATCCCGAACCTGCGCGTCGGCGGGCCCTATATCGTGACGGCGTCCATCGTCGGGTACCAGAAACAGGTCCGCGAACAGATCTCTCTCCGTCTGTCGGAAAACCTTGACCTCAATTTCACGATGACGGAAGAGGCGGTGCAGGCAGGCGAGGTCGTCGTGACGGGAGAGCGCTCATCGGTGTTCAATGCCTCCAGGACGGGAGCCGCCACGAACGTCACACGCGACCAGATCGAGAAGCTCCCCACGCTCTCCCGGAACTGGCAGGACTATTACAGGATCTCCCCGTACGTCACCGGAGATCACGGGAGCGCGCTCGGCCGGAACTCGAAGTACAACAACATCCAGATCGACGGAACGAATTTCAACGATCTGTTCGGTCTCGGGTCGACCGGTGCGCCGGCGGGCCAGTCGAACGTCACGCCGATCAGCCTGGACGCGATCGAGGAATTCCAGATCGTCGTCTCCCCCTACGATGTCCGCCAGTCGGGATTCACCGGGGCGGGGATCAATGCCATCACACGCAGCGGAACGAACGACTACAGGGGATCGGCGTTCTATTTCGGCAGGAACGAAGGATTTGTGGGGAAAAGCCCTGACACGCTCAAGACGCCGCTTGCAGGGTTCACGGACTGGCAGCTGGGCGCCAGGCTCGGCGGACCGATCATCGAGAACAGACTCTTTTTCTTTGTGAACGGGGAGATCACGCGGTTCAAGCAGCCCTTCGTCAGGACGTTCGGCAACCAGTCGCTCGGGACGAACGCGTACACGGTGAACCCGGATTCGCTCAACATGCTGACAAGCTACCTCAAGTCGAAGTACGGGTACGACCCGGGTTCGTTCTCGAACATCGGGTACAACCGCCAGAGCGACAAAGCGTTTGCGCGCCTCGACTTCAACATATCGGACGTGCATAAGCTGACGGCCCGCTGGAGCTACCTGAGTTCCTCGGAGGACAATTCCCCGTCGCGCGGCCGCGGCACGACCGATATTTATGCCGACAACGGGAAATACAAACTGGACAACACAACCAACTCCTTCGGCCTCCAGCTGACGAGCCTCTTCAGCAACACGCTGTCGAACGAGCTGATACTCGGGTACGTTGCGCAGAAAGACCTTCCCACGTACTACGGCCAGCCCTTCCCGTCGCTCTACATTGCGACAAAGGGGACAGGGACGGCGTACGCGGGACTCCAGGATCTCGTTCTGGGATCGGAGGAGTTCAGGCACTACAACCTTCTGAACCAGAAGACCTTCGAGCTCACCGAGAACTTCACGCTCTACATGCAGGATCACACGCTGACGGTCGGCGGCAGGATGGACATGCTCAGCTTCGAGAATCTGTTCATCCCGGAGGGGTTCGGCGACTACGCCTACAGCTCCATAGCGCGGTTCCTTGCGGATCTCCCGCCGGACGGCAACAGCCTCTACGGCGGCGCGTACACGTTCAAGTATTCCGCCACGGCGAACCCGCAGCAGGAGGCGAACTGGCATGCGCGGGCATACGGACTGTATGCCCAGGATGAATGGACCGTGATGCCGTCGTTGAAAGTCACGGCCGGCGTCCGCGTCGACATCCCGACGTATCCCGATCATCCCAATTACAATTTCAAGGCCGACTCCACATACGGCTACCGCACCGATACGCCTCCCAAGACGACGCTGGCGTTCTCGCCGCGCGTCGGGTTCAACTGGGCCGTGGACGAAGAACGGATCTCGCAGGTCCGGGGCGGCCTCGGCATATTCTACGGCAGGTTCCCGTTCGTCTGGGTGTCGAACCAGTACAGCAACACGGGTGTTGACTTCTACACGGTCACGACTGCGCCGACGCGGTTCATCGCCGATCCGTACGGCCAGCCGAAGACCGCGACCACGCTCCCGACCGCCGAGGTCGACCTGACGGATCCGAACTTCAAGGCGCCGTCGGTCTTCCGGTGGAACCTGGCGTTTGACAGAAAACTCCCCTACGACATCACTGCGACGATCGAAGGGGTGTTCTCCATCACGCTGAACGACGTGTACTACAAGAACATCAATCTCGCCGCGCTCCAGACAAACGCGGTCCTTGCGGGCAGGCCGGCACTGACGCCCGGCGGCGTCCTTGCGGGCGAGGGAAGGGACGTCTGGGGGAAGATCGACACGAATGCGACGAAGTTCTCGACGGTGTGGAAAAACAACCTGTTCTCCCCCGGTGTCTTCCTTGTCACCAACACCACGCAGGGGAGCAACTCCAACGTCACACTCCAGGTCCAGAGAAACGCACCTTCCGGCGTCAACGGGAACGTCGCCTACACATGGGGAATGGCCAAGGACATCAACAGCGGGAACTCCACGACGGCCAGTTCAGGCTGGAGATTCAACCCCACGCAGGGGGACCCGAACAACCCCACGCTCACGTATTCGCAATGGGACCGGCGCCACCGCGTACTCGCCGCTGTATCGTACAGGCAGGAGTGGGGGAGCGGTTTCGT
>DATJPH010000236.1:0-5317 GCA_035506475.1 Bacteroidota bacterium
GAGAGCATCATAAGCAAGCTCTCCGCACTCTCCACGCTGAAGGTGATGTCGAGGAGCTCCGTCTTCCACTACAAGGGGAAGGATGTTGACCCGCAGGCTGCCGGGAAAGCGCTCGGCGTCCAGGGGGTCCTCGTCGGCGACGTGGTCCCGCGGGACGGTTTCGTCACGATAAGCGTGGAGCTCCTCAACACGCGCGACAACACGGAGATCTGGGGGGACCAGTTCCGCAGGAAGGAGACGGAGCTCTTCGCACTGCAGGACGACGTCTCGAAACAGATCGTGCAGAGCCTCCGGCTCAGGCTGACATCCGACGAGAAGGAGGGACTGACCAGGTCGCCCACGGAAAGCGCGGAGGCGTACGAGCTCTTTCTCAAGGGGAGGTATCGCTGGAACAAACGTACCCGCGCGGACCTGGAGGAGAGCCTGAATCTCTTCCGCGAGGCCATCGAAAAGGACCCGGCCTATGCAGCCGCATATGCGGCGATGGCGAGCTCGTACGACGTCCTCGTCGCCTGGGGGTACCTCGAGCCGGAGACCGGGATCCGGGAAGCGGAACTCTACGCGCGGAAGGCCCTGGAGCTCGACGACAGGCTGGGGGAGGCGCACGCCGCTCTCGCGGGCGCAATGGAATCGAGCTATGACCGGGTCGGCGCGCTCAAGGAATACAGGAGAGCGGTCGAGCTCAACCCGAGCGACGCCCGGTCGTTTCAGTGGTATGCGGAGGAGCTCGCGACGTTCAGGCGGTTTGACGAGGCGCTCGTCGTGGCCAGGCACGCCGCCGAGCTCGACCCGCTCTCGTTCGTTATCCCCGCGATCACCGCCGTGTTTTACGGAAACTCCCGCAGGTTTGAGAGCGCAATTGAGATCTCGCAGAAGATCGTCGATCTCGATCCGACCGTCCCCATGGGCCATCTCGCGCTGGGGCTGGCATACACGCGTGCCGGGAAGTACGCACAGGCGATACCGGAGCTCGAGAAGGGGGTGGCGATCTCCGACAGCGAGACGACGATGCTGAGCTGGCTCGGGTGCGCGTACGGTTCCGGCGGGATGAGGGAGAGCGCGCTGAGGATCGACCGGTATCTCGAGGATCTTGCGAAACGGTCGTACGTCTCGCCGTTCCTGAGGGCGCTCGTCGCAACGGGGCTGGGGCGGAGGGACCGCGCCCTTGAGCTTCTCGACGAGGGGGTGCGCAATCACGACGGCTGGATGAGTCAGACGTACGAAGAGATCATGTTTGACCCCCTGAGGGATGACCCGAAATACACCGACATCGTGAAGCGCCTTGGCCTCCTCCAGTGAAATGAAAGGGATCACTTCACACCCCCCGGCGGCGCACGGCGCGAATGCGCTGAGCGACCCCGCGGCGTGGGTCGACAGGTACGGCGATTTCCTCTTCAGCCACGCCCTCTCGCAGGTGAGGAATAAAGTCGTCGCCGAGGAGCTCGTGGAGGAGACGTTCCTCAACGCCCTCCGCTCGCGTGGCGGGTTCACCGGCACGACAACCGAGCGCGACTGGCTGGCGGGGCTCCTGCGGAGGAATATGTTTGATTACTTCCGGCGCGTCTGCGCCGGGTGGCCCGCCGCCATGAGCGGTCCCTCCCCGGGTGAGCCCCCCCTGTTCCAGAACGAAGGGGAGTGGGCGGGACACTGGCGCCCGGACCAGGCCCCCGCGGAGTGGCACGAGGAGCTCCAGTCGCCCGACGAGAAGGAATTTGCAGACGTGCTGCGGCGCTGTATCGACAACCTCCCCGTGAGGAACTGGAGCGTCTTTACGCTCAGGGAGTTCGACGACGCCTCGCCCCACGACATCGCCATGGAGCTCGGCATCCCTCTTGACGTCCTTGCCGTCGCACTCTACAGGGCGCGGCTCACGCTCCGGCGCTCGCTCGAGACTAACTGGTTCGGCCTGCCATGAACGTCCCATTTGCCGATTGGACAAGACACCGGCTCCCTCCCTGTCAGCGCGTGACGGAGATGATCTCCGCGTCGTTCGACAGGGACCCGGATCTCCGTGAGCGCCTCGTCGTCTTCATGCACCTCCGCGTCTGCCTCAACTGCAGGCGGTTTTCGCGCCAGCTCGCCTTCATCTCGCGTGCGATGCGCGAGGCGCGCAGGGAAGCCCTCCTGATGGCCGCGTCACGGATTCCGCCTCTTTCCTATTCCGCGCGTGAGAAGATCAAGAGCGCGATAAGCGCCTATCTCGCCTGACCGGCCGCATGCGTTAAGTATGGAACCTCTGTGAACCCCCCGCACGTTTGATACATATGAATGCTGAAAAGAAGAGGCTCGAACAGGATGCGCGCGGGACGGTGCGCTGGAAGCAGTGGGGACCCTACCTTGCGGAACGGGAATGGGGGACTGTCCGGGAGGACTACTCTCCGGACGGCGACGCCTGGGGATATCTCAGCCACGACGACTCCCGGAGCAGGGCGTACAGGTGGGGTGAGGACGGCATCGGCGGGATCTGCGATGAGAGGCAGATACTCTGTTTTGCCCCGGCGTTCTGGAACGGCCGGGATCCGTTCCTGAAAGAGAGGCTCTTCGGTCTCACCGGGAAGGAGGGGAACCACGGCGAGGACGTGAAGGAGTGCTACTACTACCTGGACGGTACGCCGACCCACTCCTACATGAAGATGCTCTACAAGTACCCGCAGGCCCCGTTCCCGTACGAGCGCCTCACGCTGGAGAACGCCCGACGCTCCAGGAGCGACCCGGAGTTCGAGATCCTCGATACGGGCGTCTTCGACGACGGGAGGTATTTCGATATCACGATCGAATACGCGAAGATCTCCCCGGCAGACATACTGATCCGCATCACTGCCGCCAACAGGGGGGACGCCCCGGCCGAGCTCCATGTCGTACCCCAGGTCTGGTTCAGGAACACATGGTCATGGAAAGAGGGGTCGTACAGGCCGTCACTGAAAGGGAGCGAGGGGGGAACAGTCGCCGTCGATCACAGTACGCTCGGGAAAATGTGGCTCTATGCCGCCGATGACCCCGCTCCCCTTGTGTGCGACAACGAGACGAACGTCCGGCGGCTCTACGGTGTGGAACACGACGGGAAGCCCGGGTTCTGGAAAGACGGGATCAACGACTGCATCGTTGGCGGCAATGCCTCTGCCGTCAACCCCTTACGGACAGGGACGAAGGCCGGATGCCACTACAGGCTCCGGATCGGCGCCGGAGGCGAGGCGGTCCTGAAGCTCCGCCTCTCGGCGAGCGAATCCTCATACCCGTTTGTCGGGTTCGACAGGCTCTTTGCGGGGCGCATAAAAGAGGCCGATGAATTCTATGCCGCGCTCCAGTCGGGACTTGCCGATCCGGATGCCCGCAGCGTACAGCGCCAGGCGCTTGCCGGGATGCTCTGGTCGAAGCAGTTCTATCATTATAACGTCAACAAGTGGCTGAAAGGAGATCCGGCGCAGCCTCCCCCGCCTCCTGAGCGGCTCACCGGGCGGAACCACGAATGGGTCCACCTTGACAACGCGGAGATCGTCTCCATGCCGGACAAGTGGGAGTACCCGTGGTACGCGCTCTGGGACCTCGCCTTCCACGCGCTCCCGCTCTCGATGGTGGATCCCGAATTTGCCAAGTCACAGCTCGTCCTCATGACGCGCGAGTGGTACATGCACCCGAACGGGCAGCTCCCCGCCTACGAATGGTCCCTCGGCGACGTCAACCCCCCGGTGCACGCCTGGGCGGCATGGCGGGTCTACAAGATCGACAGGCGCATGACCGGGAAGCCGGACACGGAGTTCCTGGAGCGCGTGTTTCACAAGCTTCTCCTTAATTTCACCTGGTGGGTGAACCGGAAGGATACGGAGGGGCGGAACATATTCCAGGGGGGGTTCCTCGGGTTCGACAACATCGGCGTCTTCGACAGGAACGCGGAACTCCCGACGGGGGGCCGCATCGAGCAGGCCGACGGGACGAGCTGGATGGCGATGTACTCGCTCAACATGATGCGGATCGCGCTGGAGCTCTCGCTCACAAGGCCCCTCTACCAGGACATGGCGATAAAGTTCTTCGAGCATTTTCTCTACATCGCGGGGGCGATGGCCGACATCGGCGGCAAGGGGATCAACATGTGGGACCAGGAGGACGAGTTCTTCTACGACGTCCTCCGCCACCCGGACGGCCAGAATATTCCGCTCAAGGTCCGCTCGATGGTCGGGCTGATCCCCCTCTGCGCGGTCGAGGTCCTTGAGCCCGATCTCCTCGACCGTCTCCCGCAGTTCAAGTCGCACGTCGAGTGGTTCCTCGGGCACCGGCCGGAGCTCGCCTCGCTCGTCTCCCGCTGGCAGGAGCCGGGGGTGGGGGAGCGGCGGCTCCTGTCGCTCCTCCGCGGGCACCGGATGAAGAAGATCCTCTCGCGCATGCTCGATGAGTCGGAGTTTCTCTCCGACTACGGCGTGCGGGCGCTCTCCCGGTTCCACAGGGAACATCCGTACGAATTCCACTCAAACGGCGCGACCTCCACGGTCGCCTACCTCCCCGCGGAATCCGACTCCGCGCTCTTCGGCGGCAACTCCAACTGGCGGGGACCGGTCTGGTTCCCGTGCAACTACCTGATCATCGAGGCGCTCCAGAGGTTTCACCACTACTACGGGGACGATTTCAAAGTGGAATGCCCGACGGGCTCCGGCGTGTTCATGACGATACGCGATGTCGCCGACGAGATCTCCCGCCGCTGTACGCGGCTCTTCCTCAAGGGGGAGGACGGGCGGCGGCCGGCGAACGGCTCCGCGGCGATTCTTCAGAACGATCCGCATTTCAGGGAGCAGATCCTCTTCTACGAATATTTTCACGGGGACAACGGTTCGGGCCTCGGCGCGTCGCACCAGACCGGGTGGACCGGGCTCGTGGCCAGGCTTCTCGAACCCCGCCGGGAGCGGTCCCGGAAAATTACCAGTGCACAGCCGGCGGAGCCTTCCGCCCGGCAGGCGTAACTACCAGGAGGTTTACTATGGCAAGATCGTTTGCGCTCATGGCTCTGACAATCATGATTGTCGCCGCCGGATGCTGGCGGGGGAATGAATCCGGCGGGGGTCTGCCGCAGGCGGCGGGATCCGTTCTCCCCGACGCCGGCGCATCCTCACCGGGCGACGGGCTCGAGGTCGCTACGTTCGCGGGGGGCTGTTTCTGGTGCATCGACGCCCCGTTCGAGGATCTTGACGGCGTGAAGAAGGTGGTCTCGGGGTACTCAGGCGGAAGCGTCAAGAACCCGACGTACGAACTGGTTTCCACGGGCTCCACGGGACACCTGGAGACTGTCCAGGTGACGTTCGACCCCGCAATGATCTCCTACTCGGAGATA
>DATJPH010000237.1:0-3974 GCA_035506475.1 Bacteroidota bacterium
GTAATGGTCAACGTGCTCCCCGTCCAGATCGGCGGGTCGCTGGCGTTTGATTTCGGCCGTTCAGAGCTGGGTGCGGCCTTCATCGTCAACACGTCGAATATCCTGACGTACACTGCAGCCCCGGCCGCGCTCTTCAATGAAGAGAGCCGCGGCGTGGTTTCGAAGACTATCATCAAGAAGATCGCCTTCCAGGTGTTTTATGGTTTCTAAGCGTTCGGCGGGGAGCGGCGCGGATGCGCCCGTTTCGACGGAGCACCGGGGCCGGGGGATGACCGACACGCAGCTCATCGGCTGCCAGATTTCGCACTACTACGTGATCGAGCGTCTGGGTGAAGGAGGCATGGGCGTCGTCTACAGGGCGGAAGACGTCCGGCTGAAGAGGACCGTCGCGCTGAAGGTCCTCATCGGTTCCCTGGCAGGGGAGGAACAGTACAAGCGGAGGTTCCTCCGGGAGGCGCAGACTGCTTCGGCGATCAACCATCCGAACATCTGTACGGTGTACGACGTCATGGAGGAATCCGACAACGCCATTATCGTCATGGAGTACGTGGACGGGATGACGTTGCGCCGCTGGATGCAGTCGCAGGCCCGGACGCTCCGTGGAACGCCTGCCGTCGATGAGACCACGATCATCAACATTATCTCGCAGGTCGCGGACGGGCTCGGTGCCGCCCACCAGCAGGGGATCGTGCACCGGGATATCAAGCCCGAGAACATCATGCTGACGAGCCGTCGGTGGGTGAAGATCATGGACTTCGGGCTCGCCAAGCTGAAGACCGACAGCAGGCTCACCACGGAGGGTTCGACGCTCGGGACGCTCCGGTACATGGCGCCCGAGCAGGTGAGGGGGGAAGATGCCGACGCAAGGAGCGATATCTACTCCGTCGGGATCGTCCTGTACGAGGCGCTCTGCGGCCAGATCCCGTGGCAGTCGGACCACAATGCGGCGCTGATGTATGCGAAGCTCAACTATCCTCCGGCGGTCCTGAGCGAGGCCCGCATCGGGACTTCGGTCGAGCTGAACCGTATCGTCATGAAGTGCATAGAAAAGAGCCCGTCGGCGCGCTACCAGTCGCTTGCCGAGTTGAAGGCCGATCTGGCGGCTTATGACGTCTCGTCGGTCACGCAGCGGATCAGCCTCGATCCGGTTGCGAGGTTTGCCGCGCTCCCCGGTTTGCCGAAGGTGATGCTTGAACGGACGTGGAACAGGATGTCGGTCCCCGTCCGGTGGGTGACGTGCGCATGTGTCGTACTGGCCCTCGCCCTCTCGCTGATGATACTCCGGCGGGCGGCCCCGTTCAGCTATTCCCGCGTTTCGGTTGTGACGACGCCTCCGGGCGCCGGGGTCGAAATAAACAACCAGAGGGTGGGGGAGTCCCCCCTCATCGGATACGAGGTCCCTCCCGGGAAGATATCCGTGTACGCGCTGCTCCCGGGGTACGCGCCGGCGGAAAGCACGCTGACGCTCGGGACGGGTGATGCCGCAGCGCTCGATATTCGTCTGGAGCCCTCCGTGGCCGCATTCGGCGCTCCGGCGCCCGGCCCGTCCCGGGTCACCGCCCGTTCGATCCCCGATCTTGCCGCAGTCATCGCCGCTGATCTCCGCCGGCGGGCCGGCATCCCCCGCGGCAGGGTCCTCGTTGCGCCGCTGGCCTTCGGAGCGACATCGACGTCGAGTCCGTTTGCGAAGTACTTTCAATCGCTCCTCGAGGCTCGACTGGCCGGGCTGCCCGGCTGGGTCGTGGTGGCCCAGAAAGTGAATGTGGATCCCGGCGGGGGGGAAGTGTCAAAGGCGTTCTCTCTGGCATCGGGCGCCGACCTCATGGTGAGCGGTACTTACTGGATCAGGGACGACGTCGCCGAATTCTTCGTCTCACTCCGGGAGATCAGCGGGGGTGCCATCCGGGCGAACAGTGAAGCGAGCATCGGCGCCGGCGTTCTCGCGCGCACCAGGCTGGGGACGCGCCCGGTGAACCTCGAGAAAGTGCTGCACGACCAGCAGGTCGCCAGGCGGGAGGAGCTCCATGCGGGCCGGCTCACGCTCGATGCATGGACGAACAGGGGGAAAGAGAACGTCGTCTTCACGGAGGGGGACACGATCGCGGTGTACGCAAGAGTGGACCAGCCCTGCTACGTCAGGGTGATCTACAATGCCGCAGACGGCTCCCGGTATCTTTTCAGCGGGCTCGAAGACATGCGGGTCGAGGGAGACGAGATCAACAGGAAGGTGCTCGTCAACAGCGCGTCGTGCGCGGGCCCCTTCGGCGCCGAAATGATCCAGGTGTTCGCACGGACCGAGAAATTCGATCATATCAATACCACGGGCGACCCGCTTTGCCCGCAAATTGTCGACAACCTGCAGGACGCCCTGAAAAGCACCCGCGGCGTCAAACCTCTGGCATCGGGCGTTGCGCACACGGAAAAGATGATTGTCATTACGACACTCCCCTCCCGCAACGAGCCAGCCGGGAATTGAGGCATTCCTGAACTTGATATCGGGAACGGATATCCCGAAATTGGGGTGCATGAGCGCGATCGGGCGATACTGTGCGAGGGGACCGGCTGTTGCACTGCTCCTTCTGTTGTTCGGCTGTAAGAACACTCCTGCGACGGCCCCCGCCCGCCCCGCTTGGTTCAATCATCTCGTCTCCTGAGCTTCAGCGCCGCTCGATCGTGAGCCAGGCCCGCGTTCCTGACGCCTGCAGTGCAATTGCGGTTTTTCAGCTCACGTTTACCGATATTGACGGTTCAGGATACACGCCTGCGCAGCAGGCAGACCTTGCCGTGTTTGCTCATCTCGGGCTCGTGGATCTGAACCTGGTCCCGAAAACTGCACTGGCCGCAAGGGATTCGGTGTTCGCGGTCCGCTGGAGTCCCTGAACCTGTTCCGTACCTTCCGGAGGAGACCTCTATGAAGATTCTCGTCATCCTATCGCAGTTCCTTCTCGCTTCACTTCTCGCGTTCAATTGCAGCGGGAACGAGTTTCACGCGTCGGGCAACGAAAGGTTGTTCCTCCCGTCGGGGGAGGTGCACGACGGATGGTATTTTGCCGGGAGGGCGCAGGTCGATATCGACGGCACCGTCAACGGGGACGCGTTTGTCGCGGGTGGTGTCGTCAACGTCCGCGGGACGATCAACGGGATGCTCGTCGTGGCAGGGGGAGAGGTGAACGTCACGGGAACGGTCACCGACAGGATTATCTGCGTCGGGGGGAATCTCCGCATATTCGGGAAGACGGGGAAGAGTCTCTACGCCGGAGGCGGAACGATCGTCCTTGAACAGGGCGCGACGGTGGGCGAGTACATGATGGCGGGAGGCGGGCAGGTGCAGATTTTCGGCAGCGTGGGGCGGGACGCGAAAATCGGGGCGACCGACCTGAGGCTCACGGGGACGATCAAAGGCGACCTCGAAGCCGGCGTGGAACGCTTCGCTACCGATGAAGGCTCCTCCGTGGGGGGGAACCTCACCGTGGTGGCGAAGGACTCGGGTAACATCCGCATAACGCCGGGGACGGTGCTCGGCAAAGTGACGCTGAAGGCCGGGAAGGAGCCGCCGGCTCCGAGAACGCTCGGGATGAAGACGGGGAAGTTCGTCTTCTACGTCCTCCTGATCCTCAGCCTCTGCCTGACGGCGCTCGTCCTTTCGTTCCTCCTGCCGCGCCAGCTCGTTTCCGTGGGAACGACGTTGAACGAGCGGCCCGGGGAGAGCGTCCTGGGGGGACTGGCGGCCCTGATACTCGTTCCGGTCGGCGCCGTCATACTCTGCTGCACCGTCATCGGGATTCCGATCGGACTCTTCCTCCTCTTCGTTCTCGGCTGGCTTGCCTATCTGTCCCAGATGGTCGTGGGCGTGTTCCTCGCGCTGAGGGTGTTCGGTCTTGAGGGGAGGAAAGGCTGGGCCCTGTTCGGTCCCGTCGCGCTCGGCGTACTCGCCGTCGGGATCTGCATGCTGATCCCGGTCGTGAACGTCATCG
>DATJPH010000238.1:0-4408 GCA_035506475.1 Bacteroidota bacterium
CCCTCACCCGCAAGCCGGGGGATGAACTCCCCCACCGACCAGACCCGGCTTCCCGCAACCGCGAGCGTGTCGGAAAGCTCCGCCGCCTCGAGATGCTCCAGACGCGACTCTCTTTCGGGAGTCAGGTAGACGACTGAATCCATGCCGGGATCGGCGTACACTTTTTCGAGTGCAAGGGCAAGGGACTCCGCCGGCCGGGGAAGGGCAAAGCCGACCTTTCCCCGGAGGGCTTCCTCGAGGAACTCGTCGAGGCGCTCGTGCTCCTTCCGGCGCCTGAGGATTGTGACGACCTTCGCACGGAGGACATCCGGCGCCATCGCCGCATAATACGGGTTCCTCCCGACGCGGGTCACGGTCAGGATGTAGTATCCGTCTCCGGCGGCGACAACGGGGGAAACCTCCCCGCGCTTCAGCCGGTACGCCGCGTCCTCGATGCGCGCGTCGGCATCCCCCCAGAGGAGCGTGGCGGTATCCCGTATCGCATGGAACGACGAGTCGACCTGCAGCCTCCGCATGTCCGCCGCGCCCCTGATCTGCGACCGTATGAACCGTGCGTCTTCTTCCCTGGGACAGAAGAGGTACCGGACGGCAAGCCCGAGCTCCGCTTTTGCGATCCCCTGATCGATCTCCTTCTCCGTCAGGCGGACCTTCTGGATGACCTCATGCTTGTACAGTTCGTCGCGGGCAAAGAGTTTCGCGGTCTCCAGCAATCCGGCCCGGACGGCCGTATCACGCTCAAGGCCCCCCGCGGCGGCATCCTGCGCGAGGAGTTTCTCCGCGGCGATCGAATACAGGAGTTCAAGCTTTGCAGATTCCACCTGCGAGGGCCGATGCCGGCCGAAGGCGGGGAGCATCTCATAGCGCTCCAGGAACTCCCGCTCGGAGATGAAGATGTCGCCCGCGCGGGCTATCACCGCGCCCGGTGGCGCCTGCTGCGCCGGGGCGAAACCGGCGAGGAGCGCCAGGAGGGCCGCCGTCACAGTCGATCTCATCATGGTAGGTTCCTTCGTCGCTTCAATATAGAGATTATGCCCCGGGCGAACAACCCCCCGGAAATCCTTGCGCAAGTGAGCGCCCTTTTCTACCTTGGAACATACTATCTCCCGCACACGCACATCATGTCCCCGTCAAGAAAACAGATACTGTTCAGCCTCGTCCCGGTTTCGCTGCTTGCGCTTCTTGTCGTGATCGCCGAGTGCGGTCTCAGGCTTTTCGTCCCTTCGCTTGATCAGCCCCTCGTGAGGCAGGTGAACGCGGCGGGACTCGACCTGTACCAGGTGAACAGGGGATACCTGGAGAAGTACTTCCCCGCGGGCGCCGCAATGGTCCCCGAGCTCAAGCCGAGCCTCCTGACCGGGGTGAAGGCGAAAAACCAGTTCCGCGTCTTCTGCATCGGCGAGTCATCCATGTTCGGGACGCCGTACGAATTCTCCGCGACGATACCGGCCCTGATCCGCACGCAGCTCCGGCATCTCCTCCCGGACAAAGAGGTCGAAGTCGTCAATTTCGGGGCCTCCGCGATCAATACGAACGTGATCGCAGACATGGCCCCCGATCTTGCATCGCTCAGGCCGGATCTCGTCCTGATCTACACGGGGCACAACGAATTCTACGGACCGGACGGCGTGGGCGCGCCCTGGATCGAAAAACGATGGCCCTCGCTGACTCCCCTCAAATACCGGGCCCGCGAATTCAGGATCGTCATGCTCGCACAGCGGTTCCTCGCGTCGATCGGCCGCGGGTCCGCCCCCGCAGACAGGAACCTGATGAAGGAGGTTTCGCGCGGTGCGACCGTCGAGATCGGCTCCCCCGAGGCGGAGAGGATATTCGCGGTGTTCAGCAACAACCTCCGGCGCATATTCCGGACATTTCGCGACGATGGCATTCCCGTGATCGCAAGCGACGTCACATCCAACCTCTTGTTCCCCCCGTTTGCCTATCCCCCACGGCCGGAATTCGGGGCGATACCGGGGCTCGTCGCGTCAGGGTCGTACCGGGAAGCGATCGACCGCCTCCTTGCTTCACGGAGGGCCGATTCCGCGGACGCGTTCACGGACTACTGGATCGGAAAAGCGTTTGCGGCAAAAGGCGACGCGGACAGCGGAATCTCGTTCCTCCGGCGCGCGCGGGACGAGGATCTCCTGAAATTCCGCGCACCGGGGAAGATCAACGAAATCATACACCAGGTCTGCGCCGAGGAGCGCGTCCCCTGCGTGTCGGCGGATTCCCTGTTCTGCCGCCTCTCGCCCGGGGGGATCCCCGGCGGGGAGCTCTTCTGGGAGCACCTCCATCCCAACGCGCGGGGATACGACGCGATCGCAAGGCTCTTCCTGACCGGGATGCGGAGCCTCGGGTATGTTGCAGCGGCCGGAGGGACTCCCCCGCCGGCGTTGCTCCCCTTTGACAGGGACAGCCTCAACCTCACCTGGCTCGACATGGCCTACGGCGAGTTATCCGTGAGAAACATCACGGGGCGGTGGCCTTTTTCGGACTACACGGTGCGGACGCCATGTATCGATTCGGCGACAGCAGCGGAGAAGGAAATACTCCTCCAGCTGTACAACCGGAAACTGGGCTGGGCCGATGCGTGCGCCAGGTTCGCGCAGCTCGAGGAGAACACCGGCAGGTGGAGGGAAGCGGCGCGCACGTACGGCGCGCTGATCGGGGAATACCCGCTCGAATACTACCCCCACTACAGGCTCGCGGCGTTATGCAAGGAGCAGGGAGAGCTTGACCGCGCAATCGCCGAGTACGAACGGACGCTGGCGCTCAACCCTTCCTACGTCTTCGCCCTGATCGACCTCGGCCTGGTCCTCAACAACGCCGGAAGGTTCGACGACGCCCGGTCCGACCTCATGAAGGCCCTCGCGCTTACCGAGGGGAAAGATCTCCTGCTTCCGCGCGCACAGACCTTGTACGGGCTTGCCGCGGTCGCCGCGAACACGGGCGACATCCCCGGCGCGCTCGGGTGGGTCGACCGGTCACTCCGCATTTCCCCCTCGTACCTCCCCGCCGAGCGCCTGCGGGCTCAGCTCACCCGGCGCTGAGGCGCTCTAAACAGCGGGAGGGGCGGCACCTGTCGGCAACGCCCCTCCCGGTATTGACTAGACTGCTTCGCAGCGGCGGCGCCAACGGCGCCGCCACCGCTCGCAATGACTGCACAACGTCACTTCAGCAGCAACATCTTCTTCGTGCTGACGAAGTTTCCTGCCGTGATCTTGTACATGTAGATGCCCGTCGCGAGCCGTGAAGCATCGAACGTCACCGAATGGCGCCCGACTTTCAGGGTTTCATTGACGAGCGTGGCCACTTCCTGCCCGAGGATATTGTACACCCTCAACTGCACCTGCGCGGTCAGCGGGATCGAGAATTCGATCGTCGTCGACGGGTTGAAGGGGTTCGGGTAGTTCTGCTCGAGCGCGAATGCCTTCACGACGCCCGGAAGAGGCTGGACGCTCGTGAGGATCGGCTTGTGCAGATCGTAGTTCCACGCGCTGTAGAACTTCGGATTGATGCTCCCGAAGTCGCTCGCGATCGTGTACGAGGTGTCGGTATCGACGATGTTCTCGCCGTGGTTGTTCCCGTACCCTCCCCTGCCGCCTTCATTGTCGCTGCCGTAGATGCCGAACTTGAAGACCTGGCCGACAACGTTCCTCGTCCCGAGGTTGAGGCTGTCCGGGGAGTCGACGATCTGCATGGAGTAGATCGAATCGTGCGCGACCTTGTCTCCGTGCGTCCCGTCGTCGTACATCTTCTTGATCGGGTTGTTCACGAGGTCAAATCCCCAGTCGGATCCGTTCGGGTTGCCCCAGCCGCCGACCGCGAGACCGTTGATCCAGACTCCCCATTTGAATATGGAGTCCTTCACCGCCCTTGTGACGACCGTCGTGCCCTGGATCGCATCGAGGGTGTCGTTGTGGAGCACCACCTGGTACAGGGCCGGACGGAGGTCGACCGTGTACGTCACCCGGACCTTCCGCGCCAGAACGCGGACAGACGGGAACACCGGCTCGCGGCGCGCGGAAATGACGCTCGTGTCGTAATCGGTGATAATGAAGTTCTTCGAGGGAACCGTGAACTGGCGACGCTCGGCTTCGCTCTGCGTGGGACCGGAATACGTGAAGTTGTAGTAGTTCTCACGGTTCGTCTGTCCGAATTTCACCGTGTAGTACTGGTAGTCGAGGATCGCACCGACCTTCGTGACGATCGTGTCGATCACCTGGTACTTCGAGCCGATGACCTGGATGAGGTTCTTCGTCTTGGCGTTGACCGCCCCTGTGCCGAAGAAGCCGGACTGGACCTGGACGGTGTCACCGACCGAGTACCCGCCCTTGTTGATCGCGGAGGCGAGGTCGACCCTGAAGGTCACAACGCAGGTGTCCGGATTGAGGCGCGCAAAGGGTGCGGT
>DATJPH010000239.1:0-2216 GCA_035506475.1 Bacteroidota bacterium
AGTCGAAAATGTCGAAGCACATCGTCTACGAAGCATTCTTCATGCTGTGGAAGCTGAGGTTCCGCGGCATGCTGAACAGGCTCTGAAGGTGCGATGACACTCTCGGTCATCATCGTCAACTACAACGTCCGGCAATTCCTCGAGAACGCCCTGACCTCCGTGCGGCGGGCCCTGGAGGGGATCGAGGCCGAGGTGTTCGTCGTCGACAACGCATCCGGAGACGGGAGCGCCGACATGGTGAGGGAGAAGTTCCCCTCGGTGCATCTCATCGAAAACAGGGAGAACCTGGGGTTCGCCCGGGCGAACAACATGGGGCTCCGCCAGGCAAAGGGGGAATTTCTCCTCCTGATGAACCCCGACACCGTCGTCCAGGAGGACACGTTCCGGGTCATGCTCCGGTTCTTCGCCGACGTCCCCGATGCGGGGATCGCGGGGTGCAGGATACTGAATCCCGACGGGACGTTTCAGCTTCCGTGCCGCAGGAGCTTTCCGACCCCGTGGGTCGCCTTCACGAAGATCTTCGGCCTGGCGGCGCTCTTCCCTCGTTCGAGGGTCTTCGGCAGGTACAACCTGACGTATCTGAGCGAGGACGAAACCTATCCCGTCGACGCCGTGAGCGGCTCGTTCATGATGGTCAGGCGTGAAGCCTACGTGAAGGTCGGCGGGCTCGACGAGAGCTTTTTCATGTACGGCGAGGATCTGGACTGGTGCTACCGGATCGGCACGTCGGGGTTCAGGGTCTATTACATTCACTCGACAAAGATCATCCACTTCAAGGGGGAGAGCACAAAGCGGAGCGACATCGACGAGATCAGGCTCTTCTACCAGGCGATGCAGCTCTTTGTCCGGAAGCACTTCAGCCGGTCCCGGACCGTCCTCCTCTTCCTGAATCTCGGCATCCTGCTCAGGGGGACGGCCGCGTCGCTTGCGCGGCTGGCCCGGCCCATCGAAATCGCGCTCCTTGACGGTCTTCTTGTCATCGGGGCGCTCCTGGCGGGGGAATTCATCTACAGGGGGGGGCTCTTCAGGTTCCCGGCCTACGCATACCCCCTGATCTGGCTGGTCCCGGCGTTCCTGATCGTGACGCTCTCGGCGGCGGCGAGGCTCTACACGACGGCGCGCTACGCCGCGGGCCGGTCGTTCGCGGCGGTGACGGCGGGGTACGTTCTCATATCGGCGCTCGTGTTCTTCGAGAAGAACTTCGCGTTCAGCAGGGGGGTCGTCCTGATCGCGGGCGCTCTCAGCCTCGTGTTCCTCCCGGGGTGGAGGTTCGGCGTCAGGGTATTCGGACGGGGCGTGGCGCGCAAATCGGTGTTCGGGAGACGGACGGTCATCGTCGGGACCGGGCCGTCCGCACAGGAGGTCCTCAGGAAGCTCCGCGCGCGCGTCGACGACGGGTACGACGTGCTCGGGTTCATCGATACCAGCCTCAGGAGAGTGGGAGAAAAGGTCGCCGGCGTCGAGATCATCGGGAGTATCGACAACGTGGGGAAGGTGATCGACGAGCGGCGCGTGGGAGAGGTCATATTTTCGACGGACGGCCTCTCGTACGAGAATATACTTTCGGTCATAGCCCGGAGCAGGTCGAGGAGCATCAATTTCCGGCTCGTCCCCGGGAGTCTTGAATCGATCATCGGCAAGACGAGCATCGACGAGCTCGACACGCTCCCCCTTGTCGACATTGAATACAACATCCACCGTCCGGGAAACCGTTTCGTCAAGCGCCTTGTGGACGTCGTCGTCGCCCTGTTCCTGATGCTGACCGTCTACCCTGCGGGCCGCCTCTTCCGGGGGAAAGCAGGGATGAAGCGGGGCGCCCTTCCCCGCATACCCGATCTCCTCCGGGGCCGGCTGAGTCTCGTGGGACTCCCGCCCGGTGATGCCCGGCCCGCCGGCGGGGCACCTGACCAGGACGGGTATCTCGGTCCCGAAGGGTTGACCGGTCTTCTCCAGATCCACCGGCACGAGGATCTCAACGCCCAGGAACGCGAGCGCTACAAATTGTACTACGCCAAGAACCAGTCGCTGATGCTCGATCTGCAAATCATCGTCAAGACGCTCTTCAGCCGTCGCTGAACGGGCGCACAACGAAACAGGAGAGGTCCCATGGCCAAATCGGTACTGGAGTTCGAAAAGCCCATCATCGAGCTGGAACAGAAGATGGAGGAGATGCGGCGCTATGCCGACAATCCCGATATCGCCCTGGAAATCGGCAA
>DATJPH010000240.1:0-10037 GCA_035506475.1 Bacteroidota bacterium
GAAGAAGCAGAAGATCATGATCCCCGGGACCCTCCGGGCGGTCAAAGCGATGGGGGTGCTCCTGGAAGCACACAATATTGCGCAGGTCTCGATCAACCTCGTGAACTATCACGTCACGCCCCCCCACGTCGCATTCGAAGAAGTAAAAAAAGAAGCCGCCACGCTCGGCGCGAAAGTCACCGGGAGCGAGATCGTCGGGCTGACGCCAAAAGACGCGCTCCTGATGGCGGGGAAGCACTATGCGCCAAATGCGTCGGGGGAAGACGAGATCATCTCCGCCGCGGTCGCCTCTCTCGGCCTGAGCCAGCTCGAGCCGTTCGACATGCAGAAGAAAGTCATCGAAGCACAACTCTAACGAACCCGGGACACCCCTATGGCTACCAAGAAGACACTTGCAGCGTTCCTCGACGAGCTTGCCTCGTCATCACCCGCCCCGGGAGGAGGGAGCGTGGCCGCCCTCGCCGGTGCTCTCGGCGCGGCCCTCACAACGATGGTGTGCAACCTGACGATCGGCAAGAAGAAGTATGCAGCGGCCGAGGAAGAGATGAAGAAAATCCTCGTGCAGTCCGAGGAGATGCGGGGACTGTTTACCGCTCTCATCGACAAGGACACCGAGGCGTTCAACAAGGTGATGGAGGCGCTCTCGCTCCCGAAAGAAACCGAACCGCAGAAGGCGCTCCGCTCGGCGGCGATCCGGGAGGCGACGAAGGAAGCGACAAACGTCCCGCTGGAAGTCATGAAGCACTGCATCGACGGCCTGGCGCTCGCCCAGCAGGTGGCAGCCGCCGGGAACGTGAATTCGATAAGCGACGCCGGTGTCAGCGCCTACATGCTCCATGCCGCCGTTGAAAGCGCGGCGCTCAATGTGCGGATCAACCTGAACAACCTGAACGATTCGGAATTTGTCGGGTGGAAGACGGACGAAATGGAATCGCTCCGGAATACGAGCCGCATGATGCTCGACGAGATCCAGGGGATCGTCGCCGACAAACTGAAGAACGATTGAGATATCCCCGGCTAGAAGAAACTCCCTAGCATATCGATGCTAGGGAGTTTCTCCTGTCAATTCTTCTGTACAGTTTTTCGTTTTCACTCCCCTCCTCTCCGCCGTCAGTACGTGTTCCCTCCTGTTCGCTGATTCCGCCGGTCCTGCGCACAAACATCCGCCCCGGAACCTTTCCCGGAAGGGTCATGTTCGTTTCAGTGACTCCGGTCTCCCCGTGAATGCGGGGTGAGCGGAGCGAACAACGAGCGAGAAGGAGGGGAGTCCCATGGTCATCGATATCAACAGCGTGGTCCGCTATATCGTCTCGCTGCTCCTGTTCCCGACGTTCTTTCAGTCGGGTCTCCTCGCGTTCGTCTGGGGGGGAGACGAGACGCTCTGGGTGCTTGCCGCAAAGCGGCTGTTTCTTCTCCTGCCGGCGTGCGCGTTCATTGCCGGGTGCTGGCTCACGATCCCGTCGCTCCTGACGGTCATCGTGAGGGCCAACCGGAAGGAGTTCATCACCTCCCTGTTTGTCACGTGGTGGGACCTCGGCAAGGCCGTCGCTTCGTTCTGGGGGGGGATCTTCAGATTCGCCTTTCAGTGCGTCGGCTCCGTGATCGGCCTCGCGAAGATCTTCGTCGTGAGCATCTGGACAATCGTCCTCGAGATCGTGGGGCTTCCGTTCCGGCTTCTGCGCAGCGCCGGGCGGGGGATGATGAGTTCCCAGGTGCCGTGGATCGCCGTCGGACTGACGATCTTCTGGTGCCTCATCGAGGCGCTCGTCTTTACCTATGTGACGACGGCGCTTGTGAGCGACACGCTCTCCAACATATCGGGGGAGACGCTTTCCGCCGGCGTCATAAGGATCCCCCTGTTCGTCTTCCTCCTGTTTGTCGTCCTTGGGAGCTACGCCGTGCTGTCGAACTTCGTGAACGCGGTCAGAAGCAGAAACGTGGTGGGGATCATCACCATAAGCGTGATCGAGCTCGTCGTCATGTCTGTCGAGGTGATGTTCCTCTACAGGGAGTTCGTGGATTCGCTTGTCCCGTGGTTTGCCCAGTACTCGCAGGGGTTCGAGCTCGGGGTGTTCTGGACGATCGCGATCGCCGCGCTTGCCTGGTTCGGGATCCGGAGCATTTCCTGGTTCCTCTTCGCCGGAGCCGGTACGCCGACGATCCTCGCCCTCATCCAGGGGAAGGGGCTGGGGTCCAGGCAGGCGCCGGAGGCGGAGGAAAAGCCTTCCGCCCTCTTTTCGGCCCATTTCATCGCGTCGGTCAAGGAAGAAGGAGCCTGGCTCCGCGCGAAAGGGGATGACCTGCTTTCCGCGTTCATACTTCCGCCGCTCCAGGTGGTCGCCGCGACGGTGAATTTCTGCACGCTCCTTGTGAACGGGAAGCACCTGTTTGAACTCCCCTTCACGAGCGTGTACGCCATCCTCAGTTCGAAATCCCTGCTTGAGACGATCGCCGCCAAGCGGGAAGCGGGACAGTTGACGGGAACACCGGTCTGAACAGGGAGGGACTCATGAAACGGTCGGTTGGCGTTCTCTGCGGCATACTCCTCGGCACGGCGTTGTTTCTCCCCGGCCCTTCGGCCAGGGGAGGGGATGCTGAATCGCCCAGGCTCTCTCTCTTTATCGGCGTGGATATCAGCGGCTCGTTCATGAAAAGCGGGTACTACGACGACGCGATCGATTTTCTTTCGCGGTACATCTACGCGCACATGAACGGGCTGGGGGGGCTTGAGGTCCCTAATGTTCTTTTCGTCGGCCCCATCGGGGGCGCTTCGCCCGACCAGGCGAAAACGCTCTTCCCGAAGGAGACGTTCGAACACAGGAGCGTCGACGAGATTGGGCAGAAGCTCCGTGAAATCTTCCCGAAGGGGAGGGAGAACCCCATCACGGACTTCAACGCGTTCATCGAGCAGGTGTCCTCGATGGTCAGGAACCGGAGGCTCGTCCTGAGGCCGATCTCCGTCGTCCTTATCAGCGACGGTGTCCCCGACGTTCCGGCCCAGGGTGGGAACGACTACAGGAGCATACGGCTCCAGCCGCTGGAGACACTGTCGCGGAATATCACGGTCCGGCTTCTCTACACGAGCGCGGAGGTGGGGAAGAACTGGCAGACGAGGGTGCGCAGGAGCCGGGTGAAAGTCTGGACGCAGGATGCCGCGGTCATGGTTTCGTGGAAGGACCCGAAAATCTACGACAGGGGAAAGCCCGTCGAAGACCAGAGCGAGTTTTTCAGCTGGTTGAAGGATAACGTGGATTTCGGGGTCAGCGCGCGGCGGGTAGACTGAGCACCCGGCTTACTCGGCCCCCGCAAGGAGCGAAATTTCGCCCCCGGGGGCAAACCGTATGATGAGCGTGTCGCCGGCGGCGCGGACGTCGGCCTCGCGCGCCGATCCCGCGTGCCAGCTCGTGAACGGGTTCCTCAGTTTCGCCTCTCCCCCTTTCTCGGACGCGACACGTACCTCCCTGACGATCCCCCCTTCTTTCCGCGCGCTCACAAGGAACGCCCCCTCTGCGCGAAGCGTCGAGAACGCAACGTCGTGCCACTCCCCGGGGACGGCCGGAAACACCTCGATGCGTCCCCCGTAGCTCTGCAGAAGCATCTCCTGGAGTCCTGCGGCAAACGCGAAATTCCCTTCGAGCGTAAAGGGGCGGTATGTGAACGTGGAATATCCCGATTTTGTCTGGTCGCCGTTGAGGTGGAAACTGTTCGCGCTGCAGAACGCCCGCGCAAATATCGAAAGCGCCCGCGCGGCGCCGGCCCCGTCTTTCCCCCTTGCCTTCAGGCACGCAAGCCACGCATAGGAGTAGCCGCACCAGAGGGCGGGGCCCACGGAGTCAAACCGTGCGAGCGTGCTGCGTATAATTTCCTGTGAGGCGCGCCCGTCCTCCCATCGTATGAGCCCGAGCGGGTAGATCGCCATGGCGTTCGAAAAATGCCTGTGAGATTCGTTGTACGGAAGCGTGGGGGCGAACATCAGCTCGCTCCGCTCGCTCAGCGCAAGTGGAGGCAGCTCCAGGCCGATGCTCCTCCAGTGTGCGGAATCTCGTGCAAGCCCGAGCGCTCCCGCCATCTCGGATGCCGCCGCGAATGCGAACCTCATCAGGGCGATGTCGTAGTTTGTATTCCGTTGAAACCAGGCTGAGATGTCGTTGTTCCGGATTTCGGGGCTGGAGCTGAGCGGCAACCGCCGCTCGCCGTTGGCGTCCTTGAGTGTGAGTTCCTCGAGAAAGGCGGCCGTTTCCCTGAGCCAGGGATACCCGCGCGTGCGGAGAAACACCGTGTCCATGCTGAAGCGCCACTGGAGGTAATAGTGGTGTGCGAGCCACGACGAGATCGTGGGGGAGCCCGCATACTGCATCCAGCCCCCCATCGGCGCCCCGTCAAGCGTCGTGACACCGGGGACCGCGAGCCCCCCTGTTCCGAAGAACCCCCGGGTGTAGGCTCGGTACGCGGATTTGTTCCGGTCGAGTGCATCGATGTATGCCAGCCCCTCTTCGAGATGGTTTGCGCTGTAGCAGGGCCAGTAGCTCAGTTCGGTGTTCAGGTCATGGTGATAATCCCCCTTCCAGGGGGGGATCCTCCCGTTGTCTGCCGTCCAGACCGCCTGCAGTGAGATGGGAGGCGCGCCGCGCCGGGAAGCGGAACCGAATTTGTACTGCTCCATGTACCATTGTCGCTCGAGTACGGGGTCGGGGACGTGTACGGAGGATTTCGCCCAGAAATTTCTCCACCACGCGGCGTGGCTTTCGAAATCTGCAGAGGGTCCTCGAACGAGGGCCTCCCTACAGACCGCGGATGCGGGTTCACTCTTCGAATCACCATGCGAGGAGATGCTCCACGTACCCTCCATGGTACCTCGCTCATTCGCCCGCCAGGCGACGCACACCTCGTACGCAAATCCCCCCCATCCCTTCTGCCTGTATGTGATCGAGCTGTCGGTCCGTTCGATACTCCCCGGCGTGTATCCGAGCCTGACAAGATTGTCCCCCTCGACCGAGCCGTGCGCGAGCGTGTCGGGGCCGCCGCCGTAGGCGGGCGGGACTATCGAAAGGGGGATGTCCCCCGTCAGATGGTCCCACCTGAACCAGCCGGAGGGGATCACTGCGTGGACGAACACCCTGAGCCCTGTCCCGTTTTTCCATCGGATCTCGCAGAAAGCGCTGTCGGGTGAAAGCCGGACTGAGCGAACGGCCCCGAGTGAACGGATGTCAAACGTGAGGGCAGCACCCGGAATTTTGGTCGGTGCGGGCTCCTTTTCGTAAGGTGCGTCAAAATACCTCTGGACAATTCCGTAGTCCACCCTTTCGACCTGTCCGCATATCCACCGGTACGTAAATTCCTTCCGGTCAAGCCCCTTCATGGGGCGCAGGTCCCAGAGGTCCGCCCTGTCGAGTGAAAGCCGGAGGAGCTCCCCCTTCTGCCACACGAGCGCTCCGAGCATCCCGTTCCCGAGAGGGATCCCTTCGTCCCAACGTTCGGCAAGTCGCGGGCTCTCAAGATCGTGTCGTCGACCGTAAGAGCCGGCGTGGTCGCCTTCTCCTGCGGCATCCACCTCCCGCCGTATCATGACCCGTTCCGCAGTCCAGCCCGCGGCGAAGACCAGCGCAAACATGAAAAACATCGCAATTCGCATCCGGGTCCCGACGAACGACTTTTTCTGGATCATATCCGCGGCATACGCGGCCGCAATCATGAACAGGGGGACGATCGGGACCCTGTATCGCGCGACGGCGAAAAAGACGAGATGCACGATAATCCAGTACGCGCACGGGGCGATGAGGAAAAGCGCCTGCCAACTCTCTTCGCGCCGTGCGCAACAGAGTCCGAACATCGCGGCCAGGAGGACCGCCGCGAACGGGACATGGACTGTGAGGAGCTCCCCCGTGGGAATCCTCGCGAAGAGAACACCCGCCTTCGCTGCCGGTGACGACTCCGGAGGCGCGCCCCGGGAAAGCAGCAGCCAGTAGTCGACGGAAAAGAAATGCGCCCACTTCTTTGCGAGTATCACCGCGTACTCGCCGGGGTTGTCCCGGATGAACGCCATCCCGAGCCGTATGCCGAGGTCCGACTGTTCGCACTCGTCGGTAACGCCGACCAGGGGGTTGTCGGCGTGGAATGAGAAAGACCCGTTTGCGCCGCTGTGGGCCCCGATCCAGAAATTCACCCCTGTGCTCGTTGTGAGCGTCGGGCGGCCGAGCGTCACGGCATTCCGTATCAGCCAGGGGGAGAGTACGACGAGCGCGGACGCTAACGTGATCGCAATGCTCCGGATATTGTCACGGCGGGTCCACCCGCCGAATATCCGCGCCGCAAAGACCGCCGCGGGGAGGAGAAGAATCGTCGGGCGGACGAGTGTCGCCGCGCCGATCACAATCCCCGCCAGGAGATCCGCTTTCACCGAGGCCGTCCGGCCGGTGCAAAGAAAGAGATACAGGAGGAAAAGCGTCGTAAATATCGTCTCGGTCATCAGGTGGGGGACGTACAGGATCTGGGCCGGGAATAGAGCAAAAACGGCCGAGGCGGCGATCCCCACCCGCTCGCTGAACAGACGCTTCCCCAGCGCGTAGACGAGGTAACAGGAGAGGAGGTCGGCCAGCACCTGGGCCGCGCGCGGGGGGTAGAGAGAATCGCCGAATGTCTTGAACGAAGCGGCCAGGAAGAGCGGGTAGCCGGGTGGCCTGTAGGCGGTGGGATGCCCGTCTGCCCGGTACCCCTCGCCGGCTGCAACGGACTTCCCGAGGGCCACGTAATCAATCTCGTCGGAATAGAGAGGGGAGGAGAGGAAAGCAACGGCCGCGACGCGGACGACAAGCGCTGCGGCGAGTATCGCCGGAAATTTCATGGCGCCAAAATACCCTATACGCCCCAAACATACAAGCAGCGTCGCTTGACTTTTCCCCGGGCAATCGTAACATATCGAAAGTGGTGTTCACAGTGACAGTCCAGGAGACACAGATGACGGCAGGCGCTGAACAGAACGAAACGAAAGTCAGGATTACACCGCGCGGGGAGGATTTTTCGCGGTGGTACACCGATGTGATCGCGGCGGCCGAGATGGCGGATTACTCCCCCGTGAAGGGATGCATGGTGATCCGGCCCTGGGGGTATGCGATCTGGGAGCTCATGGCGAAGTCGCTGGACGGGATGCTGAAGGATTCCGGCCACCAGAACGCGTATTTCCCGCTCCTGATCCCGGAAAGCTTCCTCCACCGGGAGGCTGAACACGTCGAGGGGTTTTCTCCCGAGCTTGCCGTCGTGACGCATGCCGGGGGAAAAGACCTCGAAGAGAACCTTGTCATCCGGCCGACCTCGGAGACGATCATCTACGACAGCTTCGCAAAATGGATAAAGTCGTGGCGTGACCTCCCGCTCCTCATCAACCAGTGGGCGAACGTGGTCCGCTGGGAAATGCGGACGAGGATGTTCCTCCGCACCACCGAATTCCTCTGGCAGGAAGGGCATACCGCCCACGCATCCCACGAGGAGGCGGAGCGTGAGGCGGGTGCGATCCTCGAGACCTACCGCTCGCTCGTGGAAGAGACGATGGCCGTCCCCGTGATCGCCGGCGTGAAATCAGAACGAGAAAAGTTCGCCGGGGCGGTCCGGACGTACGCGATCGAGGCGATGATGCAGGACAGGAAGGCGCTCCAGTGCGGGACGTCGCACGACCTGGGGCAGAACTTTTCCCGCGCGTTCGGCGTGCGGTTCCTGGACAGCGAAGGAAAGGAACAGCACGCCTGGCAGACGAGCTGGGGGGTCAGCACGCGCCTTATCGGGGCGCTGATCATGGTCCACGGGGACGATCGGGGAATCATACTTCCGCCCCGGATCGCCCCCCTGCAGGCCGTCATCGTGCCCATCTGGAAGAACGATGCGCAGAGGGATGACCTCACCGCGCTCGCCCGCACTCTCGCCGGGTCGCTGGGAGCCTCCGGTGTGCGGTGCCGGGTCGATGAGCGGGACGTTCGCCCGGCCTGGAAATACTACGAGTGGGAGCGGAAAGGCGTCCCGGTCAGGGTGGAGCTGGGTCCGCGCGATGCCGCGGAGCGCCAGGTGATGCTCGTCCGGCGGGACACGAATGAGAAATCCGCCGCCCCCCAGGATGGCCTGCCGGAAAGGATGCTCGAATTGCTCGCGAAAATCCAGAACAACCTCTTCGTGCGAGCCGGGAAGTTCAGGGACGAGAATACGTTTGATGCGGGTTCATGGGAGGAGCTCACGAGGATTCTCGGCGGGGAGGGGGGATTTGTCAGGGCCTGGTGGTGCGGTACCGAAGCGTGCGAGTCGAGGATCAAGACGGAGACGAAGGCGACGATACGGTGCATCCCTTCCGGCGCTCCCTCTGGCTCAGGATCGTGCGTATCGTGCGGCGCTCCCGCCTCGCTCCGGCCGGTGTTCGCACTTTCCTATTAGCGCGTCTGTCTCAGCCGTGCTCCTGCAGGAGGAGTGCGGAAGCCACAACCGCGGCGGTCTCCGTCCTCAGCCTCCGCGCGCCGAGTGAAACGGCCTGGAAACCCGCTCCCTGCGCCAGTGCGACCTCCCCGTCGCTGAACCCTCCTTCGGGTCCGATACAGATGACGGCCTGGCCACCCCGCGCGAGTGCAAGAGAGGCGAGGGGGACGTTCGATTGCTCGTGCGGGATCAACTTGAGCGGCGTTCTCTCGCAGCCCGACACAAACTCCGGGAAGGGAACGGGGGCTTCCACCCGTGGGAGGACGCACCGCCCCGACTGCTTCATGGCGGCCACGCAGAGCTTCTGCCACCGGTCCGTCTTCGCGTGCCGCGGGATTGTCCGTTCGGTCAGGAGCGGGACGATCCGCACGACGCCGAGCTCCGCCGATTTCTCGACGAGGTAATCGAACCGGGAAGGGTTCTTGAGCATCCCCGCCGCCAGCGTGACGCCGAGGGGGCTTTCGTGGAGCCGCACGTGATGTGCGGTAATCGTGCAGACGGCCGAGCGCCCCGTGATCGACGTGATGCGCGCGTCGTAGCAATTGCCGGCGCCGTCGACGACACGGAGCGCGTCCCCTTCGCGCATCCGCATCACGTGCGTCATGTGGGAGAACTCCTCCCCCGAAATTGTCAGTGTGGGCGGTGCGACGCATTCCGGGTGGGTGTAGAAATACTCCATCGTCAGATATTCCCGCGGAAATCGATGATGAACTGGCCGACCCCGAATTCGTTCCAGGCATATTCCGTCCGGAGGATGATGCTGTAAGGGAGGAGGAAGTGTATCCCTCCCCCGTATCCCGTTGCGAACGATGCGGGGGTCAACCTGGTCCCCCGGAACCACGCCGCGCCCGTGTCGGTGAAGAGCGCCAGGCTGATTCCGAACCGCCACACGGAGAACTCCGCGGGCATCGGGACCGCCGTGAAGAAGAACGTTCTCGCATCCAGGAGAGAATACCGCAGTTCCAACGTTCCGCCGGCGATGTCTTCCCCCTCCACGACCTCCCTGTAATACCCCCGTATCCGCTCACCGGCCCCGAAATACGTGTGGGCGTACGTCGGGACGAGCCCGCCGGCCACCATCGAGCCGAAAACCCGCGTCGCAAGTGAGAACCCTCCGCCGAACGGGATATATTCCCTCCCGTCTGCGCCGAATCTCGTGTAGCTCAGGGTCGATTCCCCGAACCCGTTCTTGGTGACATAGAGAGAGACCATCGTCCCGTCCGTCGCGTACTCCCTCAGGTTGCGGCTGTCGTACATGTAGCTTGCGCTCGCATAGATGTAGGTATCGTGTCCGTTGGGCGACACGGTCCGCCCGGGGAGGTACGAGGTGATGGACACGTCGTGGACGCCGACGTTGATTCCCGCGCTCTCGAAAAGGTTGAACCGTTTCCCGAGGGTGCCGTTAATGTCCTCGTGGCGCTCGTAGAAGTCGCCGGTCAGATCGGACTGTATCACGCTCCTGTTTTTGACGCGGGAATACCCGAGCGAAACGCCGAAGTACAGGTTGTGTTCCCTGTCCATCTGCGGATCGGTGAACGAAAAAGAGAGCGCCGGGTCGTATCCAAAGACGACCGAACCGTAGAGCT
>DATJPH010000241.1:0-4138 GCA_035506475.1 Bacteroidota bacterium
GGCTTTGTCGGCGACGGCCAGGTGCTTTGCCACATTGGCCTTCATATCGCCGAGGACCGGGTCGATTTGAGCCAGCGCGAGACGGAATTTCATGCGGGATCCGGGCGGGATAGGTGCGGACTCATGAGTCTGAAAGATCGAGCATCCTGATGTCTTTGATATACGGGACGGTCTTGTCGGTCTTCATCTCTTTGAGCTGGGAAAGTTTCTTCTCGATCCGGGCGAGGTTGTCGCGGATGATCGCGAGATAGGTCGTCATGCCGTCGCCGGCATGGGCCGCGGCCAGCCCCTCGGTCGCCACCCGGATTTCATCGAGGGGCTTCCGGATTTCCTGCGCGATGCTCGGGACCATCCCCTGGATCGTCTCAAGACGCTGCTGCGAGATTTCCAGGGAGGTGAGCTGATCTCTCAGCTTCTTCCGTTCGATGACGTTCAGCACCGTCCTGGGGAGGACGGGGGTGGAAATCTCGTCTTTCACGAGATAGTCCTCGACTCCCAGTTTGAGCACCTGCACGGCGAGGTCAAAATCCTTGTTGACGGTCAGAAACACCACGGGGATCGTCACGCCCCGTGCCTGGAGAGCTTTCGTCGTTTCCAGCCCGTTCTGGCCGGGGAGGAAGTAATCCATCAGGATGATGTCAAAAAGCGCGCCCGTGGCAAGCTCGTCGAGCGCGGCCATACCGCTTTCGCGCCAGACGATCTCGAACTGTCCCCTGTCGTACTTTCTGAGGAAGACCTCCACAAGATTGGCGAAATCGCGGTTGTCCTCCACGAGCAGTATGCGAATCGGGCCAGCCTCAGTCATCGGTTCATTCCGGAATGGTAAAGTAGAACTTGGTCCCTTCCCCTACGACAGAATCCACCCAGATACGCCCTCCGTGGTTCTCCACGATTTTCTTGACGATCGTCAGTCCGGCCCCGGTGCCCCGGAAGTCCTCCGTCCGCTGGAGCCGCTGGAAGATCACGAAGATCTTGTCGAAATGCTGGCGATCGATCCCCACGCCGTTGTCCTGGACCGAAACGGTGTAACTTCCCTCTGTGTGGACGACGCCGATGTCCACCCGGGGTGAGGTGCTCCTGTTGAACTTGATCGCATTGGCGATCAGGTTCCGGAAGACCATACCGAGCTGTATCCTGTTGTACCGGACGGTCGGGGGATCCGGCGGAACGTTAACCGTCGCATGGCTCTCGTGGAGCGTGAATTCGAAATCGCGCAGGACGTCGCTGATCACCTCCCCCATCGGCAGCGATTCCTCCGTCTCCGTGACGCGACCGATGCGCGAGAGCGTCAGGAGGTCGTCGATCAGCCCCTTCATCCGCTTGCCGGACTGGACGATCGAATTCAGGTACCCCTTCCCCTCCTCGTCGATCAGGTCCCTGTAGTCGTTGAGGACGATCTTGCTGTACCCCTCGATCGTGATGAGGGGCTCTTTCAGATCGTGGGAAACGACGTACGTGAAATCATCAAGCTCTTTGTTCCGCGCCTCGATTTCCTGCGACTTGCTGAGCGTGTCTTCGTAGAGGCTCGCCCTGTCAGTGGCAATCTCCATCAAATTAGCGATACTGGCCACCAGACGCAAGTGAGACTCGTCGAAGTGCGCCCCGGCCTCGCGCGCTATGGCAATGATGCCGGGAATCTCTCCTTTCGAGCGGACAGGAACGGCGATGAGCGCTCCGCCGTCAGGCGAGTACCCGAGAAACGGTTCCCCCGACAGCGCCTTGAGGACGCCAGGCACGTCGGGTGCGAGAGGGGCTTTTCCCGAATTCAGGCGTTCCCGGTGAAACTGGATTTCAAGCTTTCCCGTCGTGTGGGACGGGGCGAAATACTCGAACGAATCAAATTGCAGGGCGTTCTGGAGCCCGCTGTGTATGACGGTAAGGACCGACCTCGTATCGAGTGCGCCGGTGAGACCCCGGCCGATCTCGTAGAGCAGGGTCACACGGCGCACCTGCGCCTGCACTTCGCTGTAGAGCTGCGCATTCTCGAGCGCCGAGGCGAGCTGGTTCCCCACGAGCGTGATGAACCGCTGCTCCTGGTCGGTGAACGTGTGCTGGTCCTGAAACGCCACGAGGAGAGCGCCGAGGACCCTGTCCTTCGATTCCAGCGGGATGCCGAGCAGGCTCTGCGTCCCCAGCGTATGGAAGAGCGCCCGTCCGGGCTCGCTCAGCCGGGCGTCCTCGGCGAGGTTCGCCCGGATGATGATCGGCTTCCGTGTGATGATCACGCTCCCGGTGGCGCTTCCCGCGACGGGGAGCACGCCGATCATCTGCGCATGCGCCTGTCCGATCCCGCGGTGGGCGGCAAGGATCAGATGTTCGCGCGCATCGTCCGGCAGATAGCACAGGACGATATCGGCCTGCACGAGCGTGTGGACCTGCTCGGCCGCGACGCCCAGGACGTCGTCGGGGTTGAGTGACCGGTTGACGGACGAAGCGATGGCGTTCAGGGCGAGGAGCTCCTCGTTGCGCCGCTTGATTTCGGCTTCCGTCCGCTTGCTGTCGGTGATATCGGTGTACGTAAACACGAGGCCGTTCACCCGCTCGTTCATCTCCAGCGGCGTGACGGCGAGCTGGAAGATACGCGCCTTCTCCCCCGAGCCGAGTGAGAATTCGTGGAGATATTCCCTGAGGGTCCCCGCGAACAAGCGAGAAGCCGCCGCGAGGAGCTCCTCCCTGACCGGCGAGGCGGGAATGATCTCTTCCAGGCGCTTCCCGATCACGGCTGATTCTTCCCGCAGCTCCGGCGTCCCCTGCAGGACGGCAAAGTCGCGCCATGCCTTGTTGATCTCCCGTACGATCGAAGCCCGGTCGACGGTGAAGACGACGCTTTCGATGGAATTCAGGAGGTCATGGATATACGCGCTGTCCAGGCTGACGCGCTGGAAGAGCATGGTCCTGTCGATCAGGGCGCCGATCTGGTCCGAGATCGGCTGCAGGTAGGTCAGCTCGCCCACGCCGAAGGAGCCCGGCTGGGCGCTTGCGATCTCAAACGTGCCGAGTATCCGCTCGTTCAGGAGGATCGGGATGCTGATGGCCGAACGCATGCCCGCACGGGCTTCAAGGAGCTCGCCGCCGAGCGAGGGGTGCGCGGCGATATCCATGATCACAAGCCCCCGCCCTTCGGCGATCGAGAGCCTCGAGACGCTCTCCTGCAGGGGGATTGCCGTGCCGGCCGGCGGGAAGCGGTCTTCGATGCCGACGGTGGCGTGGACGACAAGCGTCTGCCCCCCCTCGTCGAGAAGGCACACGCTCATGTGATCAAACCCCGTCAGCGTACGCACTTCGGCCGCGATCACCTCGAAGATGCGGGTGAATTCCGTGCTCGAATTGGCCGTGCTGATGATCCGGTTCAGCATCTCCATCTGTCGGCTCTTCGCCGCAAGGTCGTTCGCCAGCCCCCTGCGTTCGGAGATATCCCTGGCGATATTCAACATCGCCACGGGTTCGCCGGAGGCGTTGCGCAGCAGCGTCGTGTTCAGGCTGATGGCAACCTCTCCCCCGTCGTTCCGCTTCCACGTCATATCGAAATCGCGGAGGAACCTTTTCTCCCGGAGGGCGGCGAGCCAGACGACAAGCCGGGACATCTCCTCGTCGATGAGCCAGGGATAGGGGAACATCATCCCGATGACCTCGCTCCGCGGGTGCCCGGTGAGCGCCGAGAATTCCCGGTTGACTTCCCACACCTTTCCCTGGAGATCGCTGATCATGAGCGCGTCGCCCATGGTGTCGATGACGTTGCGGAGGGTTTCCTCGGACTCGCGGAGCTCCCGCTCGAGGCTCTTGCGGTGCGTAACGTCCGTCACCGTGCCGACCACGCCCGCAATACTCCCCGTGCTGTCGCGCAGCGGGGAGAACCGGCACCAGAGAACCGAGGCCTCTTCGCTCCCCGGCCGCGCGTAGCGGACGTCCTCGGAGCTCACCGGCGTCCCCGCCAGTGCCCTGTTGAGGAGGTCGGGGAAATCGGCGAGCTGGAACCTGGGACCGCCTTCAAAGGCGTTCCGCCCGATGACGTCCTCCCGGCGGAACCCCGTAATAAGCTCCATCCCCGTATTCCACTCGCGGCAGCGGAGTTCGGTGTCGTACACGACGACTCCCTCCTGGATGCTCCGGAGAACGTCGTCGCGGAATGTGCCTCCCG
>DATJPH010000242.1:0-3622 GCA_035506475.1 Bacteroidota bacterium
ATTTTACTGTTGCGCCTGTTTCCGCGGGGGGGTATATTGAACTCAAATTCAGGCGAACATGCCCATTCGTTCCTTACTGTTCGCGGTCCTGTGCGCCGGCTGTGCGGCGTCGGGGCTGCAATTGACTACGCTCGAAAAAGAAAAACTGGACCCCGCGCTTCAGCGCCTGGTCCTTGGTGCCCCTGCCAGCCGGACCGAGTATGACATCACCCCCGGGCCCTCCGGCGAAGATACCTTCGGTGTCATTGTACGCTCAGCCAGCATCGACGATCTCAGGAACGCGGGTTACACCGTCACAAGCGCATTCGGCGACGTGGCTGTTGTGCGCGTGACGATCTCCCGTCTCCGGACGCTCGTGACACTCCCCTCGGTACAAAACGTTTCAAACGGATCGCAAAACCACCCGATGTAAATCACTGTACTCACCATGCTCAAGGAGGACCCGCAGATGAAACAACGGATACGTCTCTTCGCACTCGTGCTGTTTGCCGCGTGTGCATGCTCGCTGGCCGCCGCGGCGACGCTCACGACGCAGGAGCGTGCTAAGATCCATCCCGACTTTCAGGTCCTCCTTGCGAAGACGTATCCGGACCTCCAGGGTGTCGGCGGGAGCGTTGCCCGCCTGGCGAAAGCGCCCGGCGCAACGGAATCGTACCAGGCCATTGTCTACACGAGCGATGCGTCGGCCGTGCGGGCAACGGGTGCGGCGGTCAACTCGGTGTATCCCGGGTTCGTGACGGCGCAGGTGACGCCTGCCCAGATACTTGCCCTTGCGCAGACCGACGCAGTCAGGTACATCGACGAAGGTTCGATGAACTATCCTGCAAACGACGTGAGCGTTCCGGAAACGGGCGCCAGCCTCGTGCAGGGGGGCTTCCTGAACAGCACGCAGTACAGGGGAGCCGGCGCGATCGTTCTCATTTATGACACGGGGATCGACTGGAAGCACAGGGATTTCCGGTCCCCGACGGATTCGACGAAGTCACGGATCCTTTCCATCTGGGACCAGACACTTTCCCCCGTTGGAGCTGAGGTCCACCCATCGGGGTTCGGCTACGGCGTCGAATATACGCAGGCGCAGATCAACGCGGAGCTTGGTTCCTCCCCTCCCGGCTTCGTCAGGGAAAAAGACATTAACGGTCACGGCACGCACGTCGCGGGGACGGCCGCCGGGAATGATGCGCCCCTGTTCAACAAGTTCTCCGGCATGGCTCCTGATGCGGACATTATCGTCGTCAAGGGGGGTGACGGTTCATTCCAGGAATCATCAATGATCGACGGCCTGACGTACGCCCAGAACCGGGCAACTGCGCTCGGAAAACCGATCGTCGTGAACTGGAGCATCGGCGGACAGGTGGGGCCGCATGACGGGAGCCGTGCGTACGAGACGGCCATCAATTCGTTCGTGTCGACTCCAGGCCGGGTCGTTGCCGTCGCGGCGGGGAACGACGGGGGGAGCCTTATCCATATCGGCGGGAACGCCGGACCGACGACGACGGTCACATTCACGGTTCCCTCGTACACGCCCAGCGCCGGGACAGGGTCAAACCAGTTCCTGTTCGATATGTGGCTGAACTCGAACACGGGGGTCAGCGTCTCGGCTACCGCGCCCGACGGGTACACCGCCTCGGCGAGCTATAATCTCGCCGGGACTTCGGGGAACGGCAACAGCGCCGCCGACGGCATGTTCACCGTGTATGATATCCCCTCGTTCACGTCCAACGGGGCGTGGAACGTCCAGTTCTGGGTACGAGACGACGGAGTGAACTTCCCCAAGGCGGGGACCTGGACGCTGACAGTCACGAATCCGGGCTCCGCAGTCCGGTGGGACGGCTGGCTCGCCCTGCGGACCCTCGGGACCGGAGTTGTGACGCTCAACGGCGGGGACGGCGCCGAGACGGTCTCAATGCCGGGGACTTCCTCCGGTGCAATCACGGCCGCCGCCTATGTGACGAAATGGAGCTGGCCCGTCTATGCAAACCTCCAGTACGTGTACAACGGGAGCGACCGGACGGGAAACATTGCGACATTCAGCGCTGTTGGACCGACACGCGACGGACGGACAAAGCCGGATATCGCGGCTCCGGGACAGGGGATTACATCGGCCCTCTCGACGGTCTCGGACACGACGGGGCTTGCGTCGATCATCTACCCGGGACAGAAGCACTTCGTCGACCAGGGGACGAGCATGGCGACCCCGCATGTCACAGGGGCATCCGCGCTGATTCTCGGAGGGTTCCCCACGGCCTCGGCGGCGACGATCAAGAATCTCTTTGAATCAGGCGCCATCCATGACGCGTTCACGGGGACCGTCCCGAACAATACCTGGGGATACGGAAAACTCGACGTGCTCGAGGCGGTGGCGAAACAGATCTCCTCGAGCGCCGTTGTGACGCGGAATCTCTACTCGTACGACGGGACGGCTGCGAACGCCCTCCTGACGCTCACCGGGACGACCAAGTACGCGGTGAGGATTTCGCCGACGGTCACGGGGCAGCTCACGGGAATCACGCTGAACGTGACGACACCCAACAACAACCCGATCCAGGGGGTGGGCAATCTCGTGATCGAAGCCTATACGAACTCTTCGGGGCTCCCGGGGACGAAGATCGGATCGAGCGTGATCTATCCGCTCACCCGCCTGAGCGCGGGGACTCCCAATTACATACAGATGCTCGGTGCGGGAGTCAGCGTCACATCCGGCGTGGACTTCCATATTGTCGTCTCGATTTCCAACCCGTCGGAGACGCTCCTCTTCAGGACCGAGGGAGCCTCTGGAACGCATTCGTCGACGTTCAACGGTAGCTCATGGTCGGCGGTCACGACACAGAACCACAGGATCCGCGCGATCGTGACGACTGCCGCCGGGCTCACATCCGTCGGGCCGGCAACGCAGGGTGTCCCGGTGGCATTTGATCTTGAGCAGAACTACCCGAATCCGTTCAACCCGACAACGCGAATCGCGTATACTGTCGGCGAGCGGGGATTAGTGACGCTGGAGGTCTTCGACATCCTCGGCAGGAACGTCACAACACTCGTGAACGAGACACAGGCGGCCGGTTCATACCAGATCACGTGGAACGGCAGGAACGGCGCCAACATGCCCGTCACGTCGGGTGTGTATTTCTACAGGTTGAAGAGCGGCGGGCTATCAAAAACGAACCGGATGGTACTTTTGAAGTGACGATCGAAAAATAAGAATCGGACCGAGAGCCTGATCCGCGAGGATTGGGCTCTCGGCTTTTTTTGCCCCCGGGCCGAAGGGAGTCGATGACGAGGAGGATGTGAAGAGTCTGGCGTCAACGGTTGACTTGACAACTCCCGCGTTGTGGCCTGCAAAAATATATCTTGGCGTAACCTCGTTCCCAGTCTGCTTCAGCGAGACCGTTCAATTCCACCATTTTGACAACGGCGAATAGTTGCGTAGTCTTCAGGCAGAGCGAGATCATTTGTCTGGCCATTTCGATAAGTACCAGATTGCTAGAGAAGGTCCCTAAACATAGTTGCTCCAATTCGAGTGCAAATTCTGATTGTTGGTCAAGAGCAATCTCTTTCACATGCTTGCTGTGAAATCCTTTGTTGACAAAACGAAAGTGAATTTGACAAAATAAGAATTTCCAGC
>DATJPH010000243.1:0-3672 GCA_035506475.1 Bacteroidota bacterium
CTGCAGGCTGAATTCAGGGCTCAGGACAGGAGGAAGGCGATGCGGATATTCGGATATTCGATTCTCGTCGGAATCGTTGTCGCATTCGCCGCCGGATTCTTAAGGCAGATCAGTTTGTGAGAGCGGACTGCAATGAAACAGCCTCATCCCTGATCTTCAGGGCTTGAGGATCAATCCAGCAGGCGACGCACCTCGTCCTCGAAGAGACTCCCAGACCTGGGGCCGGCGTATATGCTCACGATTGTGCCCCGTCTGTCGATGATGAACGTCCTCGGGACCCCGCTGATTCCGCCGAAGAGCCAGGCGACCTCTTTCGTGCCGGAGAGCACCTCGTAGTTCATTCCTTGTTTCTCCGTGAACTCCTTCAGCTCTTCGAGCCTGTCGAGCCCGATGCCGATCACCTGCAGCCCCTTGTTTCCGTACCGGGACTGGAGCGCGATGAAGTCCGGGATTTCCTGGATGCAGGGACCGCACGAGATGGCCCAGAAATTCACTATGACGACCTTGCCGCGATATTCGCCGAGCGACACCAGGCGCCCCCTGACGTCAGGGAGTGTGAATGACGGGGCTCCGTCTCCGGGAGAAGCGGGACGAACCACCCAGGCCCTTCCGGGACTCAGTGCCGGCGAGGGCCGTCCGGAGATGAAGAACGCGACGGCGCCAGAGAGCCCCGCCACGATTACCAGCATCGCAGTGGTGCTACGGTTCATAGGCTGATGTTTTCATTGAATATAATGAGCTTCGAGATTCGGCGCACGGATGTTGCGTGAGGTGGGACGGGGGTCCCCGGAGATCGAGCCGGAGAACTGTATGGGCTCGGGCCTTCCAGGCCGCGCTGGTGCCGGGGGGGGAACGGTAACACGACAAGAGCGCGCCTTTCGGGCCCAAGTTACATGGGAGAGAATCAGCCGGAGGGAAACGTCAGCGTCGACGGCCCATAGCCCGGGATCCTCCTCCGACTCCTGCACCGTACGTGCGGTAGCGGAACCCGCCGTAGTACGGAGCGTACACGCGGTGGTAGTAGTACGGCCGGTAGAAGCCGCCCCAGTATCCGTAGTAGGATGAAAAGTACCACGGCGACCACCAGGGGGTCATCCCCCACCAGTATGCGTACGGGGGATACGCCGCATAATACCCGCGCTCTTCCGTGCCGCCTCCGCCGGGCTCATCCGTTTTCATCATCGCGCTGATCACCGTATCGCTCACTCCCGAATCGGCGAGCTCGATGACGTCCGGCGTCCGGAGATGGAACGTGGAGCCGGAGTTGTAGATCATTCCGATAATGACGTTGTCGCCGATCCTGGACTTCGAAAGCGCGATGACGTCCTGTTTCGTCATCAGCGCGAGCGAATCCCTGACCTGAGGGCGGTTCCGGTAGTGATATCGCGCGTACTCCGGCGCGCACCCCGAGGCCGCGACGGCAAATAGAAGCACAGCAAGCCACGCTGTTGTTCGGTTCATAACCCCTCCCTGACAGGAAATATATTGATGTGATGAAGCATCTGGTTTTGGGTGGGGGGTGATGGTGGTGGAACTAAACCCCTACTCCTCTCTCTATGGAACAACGGCCTGAACGGCCGAGTGCCCGTGCAGGCCTCTGTTCTCTAACCTTAGACGGTGGAGGAAGAGGAGCGGTTTAACTGGTTTGCTTCCCCCTGAGAATCGGGCTCGCAATGACTCGCTCCGCTCGCAGGGGAAGGGCTCGCTTTGACTCCTATTCTATCCGGACGACGGGGCTGCGGGGGGAGACGCCGGTTCGGTTAAATGCTTCGATGGCAAAGGAATAGCCCTGCCCGAGATTGAGCGCCCGGATCTCGAGCGAGTCCGGACTATCGGCAAAGACCTGGTAGGTTTCAAAGAGCCTCTCAGGGAGGATGCCCCAGAGGACGTTGTACCCCACCGCACCGGGTGTCGGGCGCCACGTGACGGTGGCATTGCGCGCGTCACGATGGCGGCGGACACGGAGGTCCCCGGGCGCCTGGGGGGGAGCCCCGTGAGCGCTTCCGAAAACCCTGATGTCGCTTATCGCAAGATTTGCGGCGGCAACGTGAAGATGCTCATACCTGATGAACCTCGTCTTCACAGGAGATGGGAGCTCGATGTATGCGTTCGGACGGTCCTTCGTTTCACGGCTGAGGTCGGCCAGGGGCGTCCACTTCTTCCCGTCCGGGGATTGCGAGAGTCTGAACTGCGTGGTGATTGTCGAATCACGAAAGAAGATGCCGGACCTGAAGTCGGTGAAGTTCACCTGGACGGCACGAACGGTGCAGACCTGCCCGAGGTCAACACTGATCCATTCCCCGGGCCGGTTCGTCCAGGCGACCCAGAACGTGCGCGGGTTTTCGTCCGTCACGTTTGAAGCGGGGTACCCGCCGACTGCGGAGGAGGAGAAACACGGCCTCCGGTATGAAAGCAGCATCCATCCCGTGAAAAGCTCATCTCCGTCTTTCCACTTCCGGGTCGGAATGAAATGCGGGAAATCGCCGAACCGTGTGTTCGAGAACATCTGGCCGTCCTGCGTGAACCCGGCGGGAAACATCGCAATACGCCGCTCAAAATTGAAATTGACGGCGACCCAGGGGGTCCCCGTATTCCAGTAGTTCCCGAATGCGTCGCTAAACGTGTTGCCGTGCCCGGCTCCCGTCATGAATCCTCCCGGCTTGTACGAGACCGGGTTGTACGGCGCGTACGTAAAGGGACCCATCGGGCTCTCCCCGACATACGTCCCGTTCGCATAGACATTGTACTCCGTCCCTGGCGCGGCGTACTGGAGGTAGTACTTCCCCCCGTGGCGAGTCATCCATGCACCTTCAATATACGGGCGGGTCGTGTCGCGGTGGTCCCTGCCGAACCTCTCCCAGCCGTGTTCTTCCGGATGAAGGGAGAGGAGGGGCTTCGCACTGCCGATGTACGTCAGGCCCCGTGCGTGGTCGAGCTCGATCCCGTAAATGGGATAGACGTTCGAAGAGCCGAAATACATGTACCACCTGTCCGACGGCTCGTCATGAAATATGTCCGGATCCCAGGGGCCGAGCGCTCCCGGCATCGGGGGGAGGAGCGGATTGAAAAGGCGAAGATCTCCGCCGCCGGGTGAAGTGGTGAAGTAGATCGGACGGGGCTCGAACGTGGACTGGAAGAGATAGAGCGTGTCGCGGACGGAGAGGGCGGCCGGTGCGCACATGTCCTCCGCGGGCCATACGGAGGGCTTCACGAATTCCCAGTGGAGGAGATCCGTCGAATGCCACCAGCCCGAGGAGTTCGTGACGAAGAGGCTGTAGCCGGTCCGGTCGCGGACAATGACGGGGTCGGCGCCCGAGCGGTAGGATATCCCGGCCTTCGCCTCTTCGACGCTGTACCTGTAGTCGATATCCAGAGGGTTGCACCAGGTCTTCTGCCCCGGGGCCTGTGCGAATGCGGGGGGGCGAAACGCGAGCATGAGGAACGCCGCCCCGAGAGCGACTGTTGATGATCTCACCAGAAATGTTCCGGCATTAACCCTTGAGTATCGCTCCCTTCACCCTCTCCGGGATCATCGGGAGCTCGAAGACCCGCGCGCCGACAGCGTCGTAGACCGCGTTGGCGATCACGGCGCCCATCGTCACGATCGCAGGCTCACCTCCCCCCTGCGGCGGCGAGTCCTCGTCATCAAGGATATGGGTTTCGATCTTCGGG
>DATJPH010000244.1:0-2790 GCA_035506475.1 Bacteroidota bacterium
CAAAGTGGAGCCCGGTCGTCGGCTCGTCGAGTATGTACAGTGTGTTACCCGTCCCGACCCTGGAAAGTTCCGTGGAGAGCTTCACGCGCTGCGCCTCCCCGCCGCTCAGCGTCGTGGCCTGCTGGCCCAGCGTGATGTAGCCGAGCCCGACGTCGAACAGCGTCCTGAGCTTCCGCTCGATACCGGGGATCTCGCTGAAGAAATCGACCGCCTCGGCCACGGTCATATCGAGCACGTCGGCGATCGACTTTCCCTTGTAGAGCACCTGCAGCGTCTCACGGTTGTACCGTTTCCCTTTGCACACATCGCACACGACGTAGACGTCGGGAAGGAAGTTCATTTCGATCTTCTTCACCCCGTCCCCCTCGCATCCCTCGCAACGCCCCCCCGCGACGTTGAAGCTGAACCGTCCGGCCTTGTACCCCCTGATCTTCGCCTCCGGCATCTGCGTGAACAGATCACGCACGAGCCCGAACAGCCCGGTATAGGTCGCGGGGTTCGAGCGCGGCGTCCTGCCGATCGGCGACTGATCGATATCGATGACCTTGTCGATGTGGGAAACCCCCTCGAGCTTCTTATGAGGGAGCGGAACCGCCTTCGAGGCGTAAAACCTGCGCGCCAGGGCGTGAAAGAGCGTCTCGTTGATCAGCGACGATTTTCCCGATCCGCTCACACCGGTCACCGCGATAAGCGTCCCGAGGGGGATGCCGAGCGTGACGTCTTTCAGGTTGTTCCCCGTCGCCCCGCGCAGGATGAGCGATTTGCCGTTGCCGGGACGGCGTTCGGCCGGGACGTCGATCTTCCTCTCCCCTTTCAGGTACTGCGCGGTGTAGGAGACCGGTTCGAACCCGTGAGCATTCACCGGGAGGGCGTCGTTCCGGGTTGCAAGCGAGCCCGGGGCCCCGGCCGTCACCATGTAGCCGCCGTGCCTGCCGGCCCCGGGACCCAGGTCGATCACGTAGTCGGCGCTTTCGATCATCTCCTTGTCATGCTCCACGACGATGACCGTGTTCCCCATATCGCGCAGCTGCTTGAGCGACGAGATGAGCCGGATGTTGTCCCTCTGATGCAGGCCGATGCTCGGTTCATCGAGTATGTAGAGGACCCCCACGAGCTGCGACCCGATCTGGGTCGCCAGCCGGATCCGCTGTCCCTCACCGCCCGAAAGTGTACGCGCCGGCCTGTCGAGCGAAAGGTAATCGAGCCCCACGTTCAGCAGGAAGCTGAGCCGCTCCCGGATCTCCTTGAGCACGGGGGCGGCGATCGTCATCGCCCGGTCGGGCATCCTGAGGCGCTCGAAGAATTCGAGCGCGCCCGTGATCGGCAGGGAGACGACATCGTGGATATTCCAGAGCTTCCCCCCCGGGGCCTCTTCGATGCGGACGGCCAGGCTTTCCTTGCGGAGCCTCCCGCCGCCGCACTCGACGCACGGCCTGACGTTCATGTAGGACTCCACCCACTCCCTGATGTTGCCCGACGAGGTCTCGTCGTAGTAGTGGCGGAGGATGTCCATGATGCCGTTGAACCGGTGCCTGTAGACAACTGTCCGGCCGCTCGCGTAGCGGTATTCCATGTCGAATTTCTCGTCGCCGCCGCCGTTGAGGAGGACCTCTCGCGCCTTTTTCGAGAGCTTCTTCAGCGGCGTGTCGAAGTCGAACCCGTAGGTCTTCCCGACGGCCCGGAACTGGCTGTAGGCCCACGTCTGACGCGGTTTCCCGAACGGCGCGAGCCCCTCCTCGTTGATCGAGCGGTCCCAGTCGGGGACGATAAGATCGATGTCGAACTCCTTGATTTCGCCCAGCCCGTTGCAGACGCGGCAGGAGCCGTACGGGGAGTTGAACGAGAACGAATTCGGCGCGGGCTCTTCATAGCTGATGTTGCAGAAGGGGCACGAGAGGTGCCGGCTGAAGAGGATGTCCGCAGGCCCCGCGGAGGCGGCGCTTCGCCGGGGGGATCGGGTAGCGCGCTTCGGCATGACAGGAGGCGCGGCCCCCTTCTCCGGTGCGACGATGAGAACCCCGGCGCCGAACTTGAGCGCCACTTCGACCGAATCGGCCACGCGCGCACGGGCCTCCTTTTTCACCGTGATCCGGTCCACCACGATCTCGATCGTGTGCACCTTGTACCGGTCGACGGCCATCCCGGGGGTGATCTCGCTGACGACCCCGTCGACGCGGACGCGGAGAAATCCGTCCCGCAGGATCTCCCCGAAGAGCTCCCGGTAGTGCCCTTTCCTGGCGCGGACGACCGGGGCAAGGAGCTGCACCTTCGTCCCGGGGGGAAGATTCACAATGCTGTCGATAATCTGATCCGTTGACTGCTTCTGCACCTTCCTCCCGCAGTTCGTGCAGTACTGCGTCCCCGCACGGGCGAACAGGAGCCGGAGGTAGTCATAGATCTCCGTGACCGTGCCGACGGTCGACCGCGGGTTGGGGCTGACGGTCTTCTGCTCGATGGAGATCGCCGGGCTCAGCCCCTCGATGTAATCGACGTCCGGCCGCTCCATGATGTCGAGGAACTGGCGCGCGTACGCCGAGAGGCTCTCGACAAAACGGCGCTGTCCCTCGGCGTAAATGGTGTCGAAGGCGAGGCTCGATTTCCCGGATCCCGAAAGGCCGGTCATCACCACGAGCTTCCCCCGAGGAATATCGGCGTCGATATTCTTCAGGTTGTGCTCGCGCGCCCCACGTATGACGATGAAATCGCGGTCCGGCATGACTCCTGCTGAGAGAGAAACGGAGAAGATATATTATACGGTTTTCCGGGGGGAATTTCCAACGCGGGGAGATT
>DATJPH010000245.1:0-2781 GCA_035506475.1 Bacteroidota bacterium
CTGCAGGCTATTCACTATATTGAGCCGTTAACGAACTATTTCTTTCTCCCCGGGAATCTCGCTTGCCCACGGTCCGCGTTCGATTTGCACCCAGCCCCACGGGCTATCTCCACGTCGGGGGCTTGCGCACGGCGCTGTACAATTACCTCTTCGCCCGCCGCAACGGGGGAGTCTTCATCCTCCGCATTGAGGACACCGACCGGAGCCGCTACGTGGAGGGGGCCGTCGACAATCTCATCCGCACGCTCGCCTGGGCGGGACTTGAATTCGACGAAGGCCCGGGCAAGGGGGGGAGCGCCGCCCCCTACGTGCAGTCCGAGCGGATAGCCCTCTACCGCGCCCACGCACAGATGCTCGTTGACTCCGGCAATGCCTACTACGCATTCGACACGCCGGAAGAGCTTGATGCGATGCGGAAACGGCAGGAGAAGACACAGGTCCCCCTGAGGGAATACCGCCGCGCGCTCGAGCTGAAGCCCGAAGAGGTGAAGCAAAAGCTCGATGCGGGGACACCGGCGGTGCTCCGGATGAAGATGCCCGCCGGGGAGACCGTCGCATTCGACGATATCGTGCGGGGCAGGGTCGAATTCTCGAGCGACGGGATCGACGACCAGGTCCTCCTGAAGTCCGACGGGTACCCGACGTACCACCTTGCCAATGTCGTCGACGACCACCTGATGGGCGTCACACACGTCATCCGGGGGGAAGAGTGGCTCCCGAGCACCCCGAAACACGTCCTCCTCTACCGGTACTTCGGGTGGCAGGCGCCGCAGTTCGCCCACCTTCCTCTTCTGCTCAACCCCGACAAATCAAAACTGAGCAAGCGACAGGGGGACGTCGCCGTCGAGGACTATCGCACCCGGGGGTTCTTCCCCGAAGCGCTCGTGAATTTCGTGGCGCTGCTGGGATGGAATCCGGGGGACGAGCGGGAGATATTCTCTCTCGCAGAGCTGGAGAAGGAATTCTCGCTCGACCGGGTCGGCAAATCGGGTGCGGTATTCAACATCGAGAAGCTCAGCTGGATGAATACCGAACACCTCCGCCGGAAATCCGACGGGGAGCTTCTCGGGCTCGCCCGGCCGTTCCTCCTGTCCGCGAACATCACAGGAGTCGCCGACGCCTACATGCTCGAGGTGATACGCCTCCTGAAGGAGCGCGTGGTCCGCGTCGAGGAGTTCGTCACCACGGGGATGTATTTCTTCCGCGATCCGGCCGCCTACGACGAGACCGCGCGGAAGAAGCACTGGAAACCTGAAACGCCCGCCGCCATCAGGGACGCGGCGGCCGCATTCGCCGGGCTTGAATCCTTCAGGGCCGAAGAGATCGAATCGGTCGTCCGCGCCGTCGCCGCCTCGCGCGGTGCCGGCGCCGGCTCCCTCATTCACCCCTTGCGGCTCGCCGTCACCGGGGTCTCGCTCGGCCCGGGACTCTTCGAGCTTATGGCGCTCATCGGGAAAGACACCTGTCTCCGCAGGATCGAGAAAGCGCTCGCCTCCCTCGGTTGATTCTCGGCATACCTTTGGCTATATTTTCCCATGAGCGCACTCGACGTGATCCGCCTGAAGAACGCGGCGTTCTACGCGTACCACGGCGTCATGGCCGACGAGCAGAACCTCGGGGGAAAATTCGAGGTGGACGTCGACATGCACTGCGACCTTTCCGCTGCGGCGGAGAGCGACTCGCTGAAGAAGACCGTCGACTATGAGAAGGTGTACGCGTACATCCAGCAAACAGTCCTCTCGAAGAAATACTACCTGCTGGAAGCCCTCGCCCATGCGATCGGACGGGGGCTGATACGCGAATTCTACAATGTTGAGACCGTGACCGTCCGGCTCCGCAAGCCCCATCCCCCCGTGAAAGGGGTGATCGACTTTGTGGAGGTGGAAATCACGCAATCGCGATGAGCTACAGGGTCTTCCTTGGCCTGGGGTCGAACCTGGGCGCGCGGCAGGACTTCCTCAACAGGGCAGCCGGGGAGATCGCCCGGCTCCCCGGAGGGAAACTCGTCTGGTGCTCTTCGGTCTACGAGACCGATCCCTACGGCAATACGGCGCAGGGGAAGTTCCTCAACGCGGTTGCCGAGATCGAGACCCCGCTGGACCCGCCCGGGCTGCTCTCCGAAATCAAGCGGATCGAGCGCCTGCTGGGGCGAACGGCGTCCGAGCGGTGGGGACCGCGCGAGATCGACATCGATATCGTGCTTTACGACGGCCTCGTGCATTCCGGCGACGACCTCGAGGTGCCGCACCCGGAGCTCGCCAAGAGGAAGTTCGTGCTCGTCCCCCTGAGGGAAATCGCCCCCGACCTCGTTCACCCCGTGAGCGGGTTGACGGTGACCGAAATGGCAGATGCGTGCCGCGACGGCTCGCGCGTAGTCAAAACCAGCTATCATATCCGCGCCTAACCTGCATACGTCCGGAGACCCATTGGATATCCCCTCATCGCTCCAGGAGCTGATCTCTCAGACCGACATGCGCTACATCGCCATCGAGGGGGTGATCGGCGCGGGGAAGACCACCCTCTGCGAGATGCTCGGGGAGACACTCGGGGCGCGCGTCGTCCTGGAACAGTTCGAGGAGAACCCCTTTCTCCGGGATTTCTACAAGGACCCCGAACGGTACGCGTTCCAGACGCAGATTTTCTTCCTGCTCACGCGCTACAAGCAGCAGCGCACGCTCTCCCAGGCGGACCTCTTTCACCGTTTTCTCGTCACCGATTATATTTTCGAGAAGGACAAGATCTTCGCATACCTGAACCTGGAGGACGAGGAACTCAAGCTCT